>NZ_RZOS01000060.1:0-20165 GCF_004022605.1 Mesorhizobium sp. M4B.F.Ca.ET.089.01.1.1 | reverse complement strand
ACCCAGGACGCGCTCGCCGCGATGCAGGCCGGCGATCTCGACGTGACGGTGTTCCAGGACGCCGCTGGCCAGGGCGCCGGCGCGCTCGATGCCGCGCTCAAGCTGTCCAAGGGCGAGAAGGTCGAGCACAAGGTCTATGTGCCGTTCCAGCTCGTCACGCCGGCCAACATCGACAAGTTCCTGAAGAAGAACTGAGGCTGGCCGTTCACTAGCGCAGTTCCAGGAAAAGCGTGAAACGGTTTTCCGCGCGGAATTGCGACAGAGAAATAGGGCGGCGCATCAGATCAGAACAACGGCGCCGCTCCTCGTTTCCTCCCGCCCGTGCGGGCGGGAGGGCGAACGCGGCCGACGGAGGAAAGAGACGTGGCACAGACATCCCATGGCGTCGGCGGGCTGACCTACGATGCGAAGAAGCGTGCATGGCCTGCCGAGTTCAACGTTTTCCTGGCGCTCGTCATCCTCGTCGGCGCTTTCGAGTTGATCGGCCGGGTCTTTCTCGGTGACAGCTTCCTGTTCAACACCCGCGACAATGTCGACGCCATCTTCAACGAGCAGCGCCTGCAGATCATCATCCTGCAGGTGTCGATCGTCGGCATCATCGCCATCGGCGTGACCCAGGTGATCATTTGCGGCGGCATCGACCTGTCGTCCGGTTCGGTCGTCGGCGCCACCGCGATGATCGCCATGAGCTTCGCCCAGGTGGCGACCGTCAACGGCAATCCCAACCCCAAGGCGATGTTCATCGACTATGGCTTGACCGACCTGCCGGTGATCGTGCCGGTGCTGGTCGCCATCGGCTGCGGCTTGATCGCCGGCCTGGTCAACGGCCTTCTGATCGCCTACACGCGCATCCCGCCCTTCATCGCCACGCTCGGCATGATGGTGACCGCGCGCGGCATCGCCAAATGGTGGTCCAAGGGCCAGCCGATCTCGTTTCCGACCGACAGCTTCGCGGCGATAGGCAAGGGCCTGATGCCGGTCATCATCTTCATCTCGCTGGCGATCCTGTTCCAGCTGATCCTGACCTACACCAAGTACGGCAAGCACTGCTATGCCATCGGCTCCAACGAGGATGCCGCGCGCATGTCGGGCATCAAGATCGCCAACCACAAGGTGCTGGTCTATGTCATCGCCAGCATCCTCGCCTCGCTCGCCGCCGTTGTGCTCTGCTCCAAGAACCTGACCGCCCAGGCCGGCATGGGCGTCATGTACGAGCTCGACGCCATCGCCATGGCGGTCATCGGCGGCGTCTCGCTGTCGGGCGGCCGCGGCTCGATCATCGGCACCGTCATCGGCTCGCTGATCTTCGGCGTCATCATCTCCGGCTTCACCTTCCTGCGCCTCGACGCCTACTACCAGGAGATGGTCAAGGGCGTGATCATCGTCGGCGCGGTGGTTCTCGATCAATGGCGCCAGCGTCGCCGCGCGATAGGAGCTTGACCATGTCGGACATCGTTCTCAAGACCGAAAACCTGACCAAGCGCTATGGCGGCGTGCATGCTCTCGAAGGCGCGAACTTCGAACTGCGCAAGGGCGAGCATGTCGCCATCATGGGCGACAACGGCGCCGGCAAGTCGACCTTCGTGCGCCAGATCACCGGCGTCGAGCAGCGGACCGACGGCAAGGTCTGGTTCGACGGCAAGGAGGTGAGCTTCGCCGGGCCGATCGAGGCGCGCGAGGCGGGCATCGAAACCGTGTTCCAGAACCTCGCGCTTGCCGACGATCTCGACGTGCCGTCCAACCTGTTCCTCGGCCGCGAGAAGGTGCTTTTCAATCTCGGCCCGTTCTCGATTCTGGATCGCAAGTACATGCGCAAGGCGACCGAGGCCGCACTGGTCCGCACCGCGGTCAAGATCCCGAACCTCTCCAGCACCATTCGCCACATGTCGGGCGGCCAGCGCCAGTGCGTCGCGATCGCCCGCACGGCGACCTTCGCCTCCAAGCTGATCATCATGGACGAGCCGACGGCGGCGCTCGGCGTGCAGGAGACGGCACAGGTCGAAAACATCATCCGCACGCTGAAGGAAAATGGCGAGCCGCTGATCCTGATCAGCCACAACATGCGCCAGGTGTTCGACCTGGTCGACCGTATCGTCGTCTTCCGGCGCGGCAAGATCGTCGCCAATTTGCGCAAGCAGGACACTGACGGCAACGACATTGTCGCCTATATCACCGGCGCCAAGACCGGACAGGCGGAGCTCCAGGCCGCCTGACGGCCGTCACGACGGGATCAACCAATCGTCCGCGCCAGACAGGCGCGGACATGTTTTAGAACCACCCTCAAAGGACAATTCATGACTATCCGCTTCGCACTTCTCGGCGCCGGCCGCATCGGCAAGGTCCACGCCCGCGCCGTCGGCTCTAATCCCGATGCAAAACTGGTTGCCGTGGCGGACGCCTTCGAGAAGGCGGCGAGCGACCTGGCCTCGGCCTATGGTGCCGAAGTGCGCAGCATCGAGGCCATCGAGAAGGCCAAGGACATCGACGCCGTCATCATCTGCACGCCGACCGACACCCATGCCGACCTCATCGAGCGCTTTGCCAAGGCCGGCAAGGCGATCTTCTGCGAGAAGCCGATCGATCTCGACGTCAAGCGCGTCGAGAAGTGCCTGGCCGTGGTCGAGAAGGCCGGCGCCACGCTGATGGTCGGCTTCAACCGCCGCTTCGACCCGCATTTCGCCGCCGTGCGCAAGGCGATCGACGACGGCGCCATCGGCACGGTGGAGATGGTCACCATCACCTCGCGCGACCCCGGCGCGCCGCCGCTCGATTACATCGCCCGCTCCGGCGGCATCTTCCGCGACATGACCATCCACGATTTCGACATGGCGCGCTTCCTGCTCGGCGAGGAGCCGGTGGCGGTCAGCGCACACGCTTCGGTGCTTGTGGACAAAAAAATCGGCGAGGCGGGCGATTTCGATTCGGTCAGCGTCATCCTCGAAACCGCGTCCGGCAAGCAGGCTGTCATCTCCAACTCGCGCCGCGCCACCTATGGCTACGACCAGCGCATCGAGGTGCACGGCTCGAAGGGCATGGTCGCCGCCGAGAACCAGCGGCCGGTGTCGATCGAGCTCGCCAACGACAAGGGCTACACCCGCCCGCCGCTGCACGACTTCTTCATGACCCGCTACCTCGACGCCTACGCCAACGAGATCGCCGCCTTCATCGGCGCGGCAACCAAGGGCAAGAAGGCGGCGCCAAGCGGAACGGACGGCCTTGTGGCGCTGAAGCTTGCGGACGCCGCCCTGAAGTCGGCGAAGACCGGCAAGACTGTTCGCGTCGACTGAGTTTTTTGAATTCGAACACAGGAGAACAGCGATGAGCGGTTTGGCCGGTCGCAATTCGGAAACGCGCGCCATCGTCACCGGCGGCGCGCAAGGCATCGGCTTCGCCGTCGCCGAGGCGCTGGCCGACGAGGGCTGCCGCGCGCTGGCGCTGGTCGGCCGCTCGCAGGAGAAGGGCGACAAGGCGGTCGCGGCGCTGAAGAAGGGCGGTGTCGACGCCATCTTCATCAGCGCCGACGTCGCCAAGGTCGCCGACTGCAAGCGCGCCGTCGACACGGCGATCGCGCATTTCGGCACGCTGAACGCGCTGGTCAACGCCGCCGCCACCTCGGCCCGCGGCTCGCTGATCGAAACGACAGAGGACGTCTTCGACCAGATCTTCGACACCAATGTGCGCGGCCCCTTCTTCCTGATGCAGGGCCTGGTCGCGCATCTTCTGGCCCGCAAGGCGCCGGGCTCGATCGTCAACGTGCTGTCGATGTCGGCGCATGCCGGCCAGTCCTTCCTGACGCCCTATTCGACCAGCAAGGGCGCGCTGATGACGCTGACCAAGAATGTCGCCAGCTCCTATCGGAGGAACCGCATCCGCTGCAACGCGGTGCTGCCTGGCTGGATGGACACCGAGGGCGAGGCGATCGTGCAGAAGAAGTGGCACGACGCCCCGGACGACTGGCTGGAAAAGGCCGAGGCCTCGCAGCCGATGGGCCAGCTGGTCAAGCCGGCGCAGCTTGCCCGGCTGATCACCTATATGCTCAGCCCGCAGGCCGGCGTGATGACCGGCTCGCTGGTCGACTACGACCAGAACATTGCTGGCGTGGTTGGCGAGTAGGGGCCGGCGCTGCGGCCAGCCCTTTCTCCCCGTCACTATACGGGGAGAAATGCCCGGCAGGGCAATGAGGGGCAGCGCTGACTTTGATAGCAATGGGTCCAAGCTTAGGTTGAAGGCCGATATCTCCGCCTGGCCTTTTCCTTCTGCCGTAGGCGCTGCCCCCCACCTGCCTGCCGGTATCCTCTCCCCGTATAGTGACGGGGAGAGGGGCGCCGTCATCAACGGTTTCGCCAATTGGCCCGCTACAACACGACACGTGACAAGCGCCTTCGCATCGACTATATGAGCCGCATGATCCACCTGACCGCCTCGTTTTGGTACTTTAGCTACGGTAGCTCGCTGGCGGCGGGAGGATTGCGCTCGATCTGAAGATTGCAGCATCAAAATCCGACAAGCCGCCAGACCTGGCGGCTTTTTTGTTTCAGCCGGCAGGTCTCCTAACCAGGAGCAGAAAGCCGTGTTGACCACCACAGACGACCTTCGGGTCACCGAACTCAAGGAACTGAGCACGCCGGAAGAGGTGATGCGCGAGATACCGCGCACGCTGACGGCGACGCGCACTGTTGCCACGTCACGCAATGCCATCCATTCGATCCTGACGGGCGCCGACGACCGGCTTTTGGTCATCGTCGGCCCCTGTTCGATCCACGATCCGGTCGCCGCAATGGACTACGCCAGCCGTCTGGCGGCGCTGCGCGAGGCCCTTGCAGACCGGCTCGAGATCGTCATGCGCGTCTATTTCGAGAAGCCGCGCACCACGGTCGGCTGGAAGGGGCTGATCAACGATCCCGACCTCGACGGCAGCTTCAACATCGACAAGGGGCTGCGCATGGCGCGCAACGTGCTGTCGGCCGTCAACAATCTCGGCCTGCCGGCGGCGACCGAGTTCCTCGACATGACGACGCCGCAATACATCGCCGACCTCGTCGCCTGGGGCGCCATCGGCGCGCGTACCACCGAGAGCCAGATCCATCGCGAGCTGGCCTCGGGCCTGTCCTGCCCGGTCGGCTTCAAGAACGGCACCGACGGCAATCTCCGCATCGCCGCCGAGGCGGTGAAGTCGGCCGCCCAGCCGCATCACTTCATGGCGGTGACCAAGGGCGGCCGCAGCGCGATCGCGGCGACCACCGGCAATGAGGACTGCCACGTCATCCTGCGCGGCGGCATCCAGCCAAACTACGACGCGGCTTGCGTCGCCGCCTCCGCTGCGGAGCTCGGCCGCATCGGGGTCGCGCCGCGGCTGATGATCGACGTCAGCCACGCCAACTCGAGCAAGAAGCCGGAGAACCAGCCGAAGGTGGCGGCCGACGTGGCGGGCCAGGTGGCAGCGGGCGACGAGCGCATCATCGGCGTCATGATCGAGAGCAATCTCGTCGCCGGCCGGCAGGACGTGGTGGCCGGCAAGCCGCTCACCTACGGCCAGAGCATCACCGATGGCTGCATCGACTGGGCGACCACCGAGACGGTGCTGCACGGCCTTGCCGGCGCGGTCGAATGGCGGCGGTCGGCACGCCGCGAAATGCTGGCGACCCGGCAGGGCGCGGCCTGACTTCCTTCTCCCCCGGTGGAAGAAGGTGGATCGGCGCGCAGCGCCGAGACGGGTGCTGGAAGGAACTCGGCGTGGGCCCTTGAGGCTCACGCCGCCCTCAAACCTTCCCAGGCGGTGAACACCGAGACCGCGAACAACAGCAGCCCCGCCGCCCGACCGGCAAGGACGGTCGCCCGTGGATTGGCGACCAGCAGCTGGCGGCTGCTGCCGGCGGTAACCGCGAGTCCGCCATAGATGGCGGCCTGCGTGGCGATCGTCATCAGCCCCATGACGGTCGCCTGCATCCAGATCGGGCCGTAATCCGGCTTCAGGAACTGCGGATAGACGGCGAGGATGAAGAGGTAGGCCTTCGGGTTGATCAGGCAGGTCATCAGCCCCTGGCGAAACGCCTTCCAGGCGGAACGGCTGCCGGAAGGCCCGTCCTGGCCGATGGTGATGGAGCTGCGCATCAGCGTGATGCCGATATAGGCCATGTAGGCGGCACCGGCGATCAGCAGTGGCGTGAACAGGATCGGTACGAAATGCATGAGCAGGCCGACGCCGATCGCGCCGTTCAGCGTGTGCACAATGCCGCCCAGCATGATGCCGCCCGTCGCGGCGAGACCTCTGTTGCTGCCGCCCGTCAGCGCATTGGCCAGCACGAACAGCATGTCCATGCCGGGCACGACGATGATGCCGAACAGCAGGATGAAGAAGAGCCAGAGATTTTGCGCGTAGACCATGTCAGTAGTCTGTTGCCTTCACCCGAAATGCCGCAGTGCAATGTGTTGATTTTCAAGCGGATAGGCCGTCCTATAGATCATCCCAACTGACGGGGGTGTGTCAGTTGCGTTCGGAGCCGTTGAGGAAATGCGCAAGGCGTCGCGCTTGTTCGAGATCATCCAGATCCTGCGGCTGGCCAGGCAGCCGGTGACGGCGGCCATGATTGCCGAACAGCTGGAAGTGACGGTGCGCTCGATCTATCGCGACATCGGGGCACTGCAGGCGATGCGCGTGCCGATCGAGGGCGGGCGCGGCATCGGCTACGTCCTGCGCCCGGGCTTCGACCTGCCGCCGCTGATGTTCTCGATCGAGGAGATGGAGGCGATCGTGCTGTCGCTGGCGCTGCTCGAGCGCACCGGCGACGACGAACTCAAGCAGGCCGCAAAACGCGTCGGCGCAAAGATCGCGGGTGCGGTGCCGCCGCCCTTGCGGCAGGCGCTCGACGCCAATGCCCTGCATGCCTGGGGTTTTGCCGCACCTTCGGCCTCGGCGGTCGATCTCGCCTTGGTGCGCCGCGCCATCCGCGACGAGGAGAAGCTCGACCTTTCCTATCGCGACGAAGCCGGCCGCGACACAAAGCGCCTCATCCGCCCGGTCGCGCTCATCTACTACGCCGAAACCGCCAACATCGTGGCCTGGTGCGAACTGCGCCAGGCCATCCGCAATTTCCGCAGCGACCGCATCGAGGACTGCCGGCTGGCGGGCCTATGGTTCAAGGGCGAAGGCGACCGGCTGCGGCAGGTCTGGGTGGACGGCTGGGAGATCAATAGCTCGGCTGCCGCCACCTGACGCTTTGCCGGCCTTGCGTTGGAAGCGGCTGTTACCGCACGTCCACCCAGCGCTGTTCCTGGAACGAGCGCGCCATCGCATGCACGGTGCGCTCGATCTCCAGCCCCTCGTCGAAATCGATGATCCGCGCCGGCTTGCCGGCGAGCCGCAGCATGAGCTCGCGGCATTCGATGATCTTGAGGTCGTTAAAGCCGAGGCCGTGGCCGGGCGCCGGCACGAAGGCGTCGTAGGGCTTGTGGTGCGGCGCCACCAGGATGGTGCGGTAGCCCTGCTCGGTCGGCCTGTCTGCCGTCAGGTAGAGCTGGAACTCGTTGAACCGTTCCTGGTCGTAGAGGATCGATCCCTTCGAGCCGAAGATCTGGATGGCGATGCGGCCCTTGCGGCCCCAGGCCGAGCGGTTGACCAGCAGCGTGCCGGCAATGCCGTTCTCGAGATGCATCAGCACGCTGGCGATGTCGTAGGTCTCGACCGCGCGGCGACCGCCGGTCGCGACCTTGCGATCGGCATAGGGCTTGGCCATGTCGCACATGACGCGGCCGACGCGGCCGAACAGCACCTTGATCAGCGACAGCGGGTGCACGGCGAAATCGTCGAGCGCGCCATAGCCCGATGCCGCCTCATGCTTCCAGAAGAACGGCGCCTCGGGGTCGGCCATGAAGTCCTCGTCCATCTCGATGCGCAGATGGTTGACCTCGCCGATGATCTTCTCCTCGAGCAGCGCGCCGATATGGCGGATGGCCGGGTTCTGGATGTAATTGTAGCCGAGCGCCGCCACCTTGCCGGATTTCTTCGCCGCCTTCGCCATCGCCTCGGCTTCCGCGAAGCCCGGCGCCATCGGTTTCTCGCACCAGAGATGCTTGCCGGCTTCGAGGATTGCGATGGCCATTTCCGGATGGAACTGGTTGGGCGTGGTCAGCGAGACGATCTCCACCTCCGGATCGTTGACCACGGCGCGCCAGTCGCCGGAACCCCTGGCGAAGCCGAATTCACCGGCCTTGCGCCTGGCAAGCTCGTCATTGACCTCGCCGAGATGCACCAGCCTGGGCTTGGCTACATCCGGGAAGACGGTGCCGACCGCGCTCCAGGCGATGGCGTGGCACTTGCCCATGAAACCCGTGCCGATGAGGCCCACTCCGACCATTTGGATGTCTCCATTGAAGGGGAACTGTAGCGTGTGGATGAATTAATCCATTTCCGCTCGGAATGGAACGTCCAAATCATTTTTTATGGTGTTCTTGCGCGAAGCCGCTATGATGAGGCAGGAGAGGGGACTACCATTATGGCCGTGGGCGGAGCGACGATGGACGAACGGGTTCCCCGCGATTTCGAGACGCTGCGCGCGACGATCCTGGAGCGGCGCCACAGCCTGCCCAAGCGCATCGCGCAGATCGCCGCCTATGCGCTCGACAATCCCGACGACATCGCTTTCGGCACCGCCGCCAGCATCGCCGCCTCGGCCGGCGTCCAGCCCTCGACGCTGATCCGCTTTGCCCAGCAACTCGGCTTCGACGGCTTCACCAGCCTGCAGCTTGTGTTCCGCGAGCGCCTGCGCGAGCGCAATTCCTCGTATGACGAGCGTCTGGCCGCGCTCCGTGCCAAGGCCGAGGAAGGCGCCGGCCATCGGGCGATCTTCGATGGTTTCGTCGCCGCCGCCAGCACCTCGCTGAGCGACATTTCACGCACGCTGAACGAACCGCATTTCGAGGAGGCGATCTCGCTGCTGGCCAAGGCCGAGACCATCTATGTGCTGGCCAAGCGCCGCTCCTATCCTGTCGCCTCCTACATCGCCTACGCGCTGAGCAAGCTCAAGATCCGCAACCAGCTGATCGAGTCGGCCGCCGGCCTCAATGCCGAGATGATCGGCTTTGCCACGCCGAGGGATGCCGTCATCGCCATCTCGTTTTCGCCCTATGCGCCGGCGACCATCGAGGAAACGCGCGCCATCTCCGAGCAGGGCGTGCCGATCGTCGCCATCACCGACTCATCGTTCTCGCCGCTCGCCCAGTTCGCCAAAGTCTGGTTCGAGGTCGCCGAGGCCGATTTCGCCGGCTTCCGCTCGCTGTCGGCGACCATGGCGCTGGCCATGGCGCTGACCGTCGCCGTCGGCGAGAAGCGGCGCGACACGGGCCGCAAGCGCAAGGGCTGAACGGCTCGGCCTGCAGTTTTTTTCGGCTAGGGAATGCTCATTCCATCTTGACTACAGATTGGAATTATTATTTCATAATCCCGGCATCACGCCGCCGCTCGCGCGTGTACCCCAAAATGGGGTTGCTCAACACAATAAGGCCGATGGGAGGTTCGAATGGGCGAAGCCGTGGAAGCGAAACCGCTCGACGTCATCACCATCGGCCGCGCTTCGGTCGACCTCTACGGCCAGCAGATCGGCTCGCGGCTGGAGGACATCACCTCCTTCGCCAAATCGGTCGGCGGCTGCCCGGCCAACATCTCCGTCGGCACGGCCAGGCTCGGCCTGCGTTCGGCGCTGCTCACCCGCGTCGGCGACGAGCAGATGGGCCGTTTCATCCGCGAGCAGCTCAAGCGTGAAGCCGTCTCGGTCGATGGCCTGAAGACCGACAAGGAGCGGCTGACCGCGCTGGTGCTGCTCTCCGTCGAGGACGAAGGCGTTTCGCCGATGATTTTTTACCGCTCCGACTGCGCCGACATGGCGCTGGCCGAGGAGGACATCGACGAGGCGTTCATTGCCTCGGCCCGCGCGGTCGTCGTCACCGGCACGCATTTCTCCCGCCCCAACAGCGACGCCGCGCAGCGCAAGGCGATCCGCATCATGAAGGCCAAGGGCGGCAAGGTGGTCTTCGACATCGACTACCGCCCCAACCTCTGGGGTCTTGCCGGCCATGCCGAGGGCTTCGAGCGCTATGTCAAATCCGACCGCGTCTCGGCCCAGCTGAAGACGGTGCTGCCCGATTGCGACCTAATCGTCGGCACCGAAGAGGAGATCATGATCGCCTCGGGCGCCGATGATTGCCTGAGCGCGCTGAAGACCATCCGCTCCCTGTCCTCCGCCACCATCGTGCTCAAGCGCGGCGCCATGGGCTGCATCGTCTATGACGGGCCGATCAGCGACGACCTCGAGGACGGCATTGTCGGCAAGGGCTTTCCGATCGAGGTCTACAACGTGCTTGGCGCCGGCGATGCCTTCATGTCCGGCTTCCTGCGCGGCTGGCTCGGCGACGAGAGCTTCGCCACGGCGGCGACCTGGGCCAATGCCTGCGGCGCCTTCGCCGTCTCGCGCCTGCTCTGCGCGCCGGAATATCCGACCTTCGAGGAATTGCAGTATTTCCTCAAGCACGGCAGCAAGCACCTTGCGCTGCGCAAGGACGAGGCGATCAACCACATCCATTGGGCGACGACGCGCCGGCGCGACATCCCCTCGCTGATGGCGCTCGCCTGCGACCACCGCGTCCAGCTCGAGGACGTCGCCGCCAAGACCGGTGCGGATGCCGCCCGCATCGAGGATTTCAAGGTGCTGACCGTCAAGGCGGCGGCCAGGGTCGCCGCCGGCCGCGCCGGTTACGGCATGCTGCTCGACGAGAAATATGGCCGCGACGCCATGTTCGAATTCGCCCGCCATCCGTTCGCCTGGCTTGGCCGCCCGGTCGAACTGCCGGGCTCGCGGCCGCTGCGCTTCGAATTCTCGCAGGACATCGGCTCGCAACTGATCGACTGGCCGGTCGAGCACTGCATCAAATGCCTGTGCTTCTACCACCCGGACGACCCCGAGGCGCTGAAGCTGGAGCAGCAGCAGAAGCTCAGGACCCTGTTCGAAGCCGCGCGGAAAGTGGGCAGGGAGCTTCTCGTCGAGATCATCGCCGGCAAGCACGGCAAGCTCGACGAAACCACCATCCCGCGCGCGCTGGAGGAACTCTATGCGCTGGGCATCAAGCCCGACTGGTGGAAGCTCGAGCCGCAGGCCTCGGCCAGCGCCTGGGCCAAGATCGAGGCGGTGATCGTCAAGAACGATCCATGGTGCCGCGGTGTCGTGCTGCTCGGGCTCGAGGCGCCGCAGGACGAGCTGGAAGCGGCCTTTGCCGCGACGGCCAATGCGCCCGTCGTCAAGGGCTTCGCCGTCGGTCGCACCATCTTCATCAACGCCGCCGAACAATGGCTGGCCGGCAGGATGTCGGATGAAGAGGCGGTCGCCGACATGGCGTCGCGCTTCGAGCAACTGACCGAGGCATGGCTTGCCGCGCGCGGCCGCAAGGCGGCATAACAGACGGAAGCCGGAGGAAACGACATGACGAAGACCGTACGCCTGACCATGGCGCAGGCTGTGACCCGCTTCCTGTCGCGCCAGATGACTGAGATCGACGGCAGACGCGTGCCCATCTTCGGCGGCGTCTGGGCGATCTTCGGCCATGGCAATGTCGCCGGCGTGGGCGAGGCGCTCTACCAGGTGCGCGACGAATTGCCGACCTTCCGCGCCCATAATGAGCAGGCGATGGCGCATGCGGCGATTGCCTATGCCAAGGCCAATTTCCGCCGCCGCTTCATGGCGGCGACCAGCTCGATCGGACCGGGCGCGCTGAACATGGTGACGGCGGCAGCCCTGGCACACGTAAACCGGTTGCCTGTCCTGTTTTTGCCGGGCGATGTGTTCGCCAACCGCTTGCCCGATCCGGTGCTGCAGCAGGCCGAGGACTTTTCCGACGGCACCGCGAGCGTCAACGACTGCTTCCGCGCCGTGTCGCGCTATTTCGACCGCATCACACGGCCGGAGCAGATCATCCCGGCGCTCAACCGCGCCATGCAGGTGCTGACCGATCCGGCCGAATGCGGCCCGGTCACGCTGTCGCTCTGCCAGGACGTGCAGGCCGAGGCTTATGACTACCCCGAAAGCCTGTTTGCCGAGCGCCTCTGGATGCCGCGCCGGGTTCGTCCGGACCGCAACGAACTGGCGGCCGCCGTCGCGGCGCTGAAGGGCGCCAAAAGGCCGCTGGTGATCGCCGGCGGCGGCGTCCTCTATTCGCAGGCTTCGGGCGAACTGGCCAAGCTGGTGCAGGGCTCCGGCATTCCCGCCTGCGAGACGCAGGGCGGCAAGTCTTCGCTCCCCGATGACCATCCGCTCAACATGGCGGCCGTCGGCGTCACCGGCACGTCCGCCGCCAACCGGCTGGCCGAGGAGGCCGATGTCGTGCTCGCCGTCGGCACCAGGCTGCAGGATTTCACCACCGGCTCATGGGCGCTGTTCAAGAATGCCGGCCGCACCATCATCGGGCTGAACACCCAAGGTTTCGATGCCGGCAAGCACTGGGCGCTGCCGTTGGTCGCCGACGCGGCCGAAGGGCTGGCCGAACTGTCCGCTGCCTTGAAGGGCTGGAAGGCGCCGTCCGCCTGGACCGACAATGCGCTGAAGGGCAAGACGGAGTGGCAGGCTGCCGCCGCCAAGGTCACGGCCTCGACCAATGCCGCCTATCCATCCGACGCGCAGGTGATCGGCGCCGTGCAGCGCGCCATGGGCTCGGGCGTCACCTTGCTGCATGCCGCCGGCGGTCTGCCCGGCGAATTGCACAAGCTCTGGCAGGCCGGCGCGCCCGGCTCCTACCATGCCGAATACGGCTTCTCGACCATGGGTTACGAGATCGCCGGCGGTCTCGGCGTCAAGATGGCCAAGCCCGATCAGGAGGTCGTCGTCATGGTCGGCGACGGCTCCTACCTGATGCTCAATTCCGAGATCGCCACATCGGTGATGCTGGGGCTGAAACTCACCATCGTGCTGCTCGACAACCGCGGCTATGGCTGCATCAACCGGCTGCAGATGGCGACCGGCGGCGCCAACTTCAACAATCTCCTGAAGGACTCCCGCCACGAGGTCATGCCCGATGTCGACTTCGCCGCCCATGCGGCAAGCCTCGGCGCGACGGCCGAGAAGGTGGCCTCGATCGCCGAGCTGGAGACGGCGCTCGCCAGGGCCAAGGGCAACAGCAAGACCACCGTGCTGGTCATCGACACCGATCCGCTGGTCTCGACCGAGGCCGGCGGCCACTGGTGGGACGTCGCCGTGCCGGAAGTCTCCGTGCGACGCGAAGTCAACGCCGCACGCAAGAAATATGAGGAAGCCGTCGGCAGCCGGCAGGGCTGAGCCCGCGTCCGCCTCGCAACGAACTGACATTGGAGTGACGACTTGAAAGCCAAACTGGGCATGTCCCCCATCGCGTGGTGGAACGACGATCTGGTGGAATTGAGCGATGACGTGTCGCTGGAGGAGTGTCTGCGCCAGTCGCGCTCGGCCGGCTTCACCGGCATGGAAAAGGGCCGGCGCTTTCCCGACGATCCCAAAGTAATGCTGCCGATCCTGAAGGCAGCCGACGTCACGCTCTGCGGCGGCTGGTTCTCCGGCACGCTGGTCGACGAGGAGATGGCCAGGAATAAGGACCGCATCCAGCCGATGATCGACCTGTTCAAGGCGGTCAACGCGCCCTGCATCGTCTATGGCGAGGTCGGCCGCTCCATCCAGGGTGACCGTTCGAAGCCGCTCGCCACCAAGCCGAAGCTCTCCGGCGACGAAATGAAGGCCTATGGCAGGCGCCTGACCGAATTCGGCGAATGGTGCGCCGAGCAGGGCATGCCGCTGTCCTACCACCACCACATGGCGGCGGTCGTCGAGACCGAGCCGGAGCTTGACGCCTTCATGCGCCACTCCGGCGAAGGCATTCCGCTGCTGCTCGACGCCGGCCATCTCGCCTTCGCCGGCGGCGACGTGCTGCGCGCCATCGACAACCACCACAAGCGCATCAACCACGTCCATGTGAAGGACGTGCGCATGGGAGTGATCGATAAACTCGACCGCACCAGGCAGTCCTTCCTCGATGCCGTGGCGCTCGGCGCCTTCACCGTGCCTGGCGACGGGTCGTTGGATTTCGGCGCCATTGTGCAGCGGTTCGCCGACCATGGCTATGAAGGCTGGTTCGTCGTCGAGGCCGAGCAGGATCCGAAGCCAAACCCTCCGCTCAGGATGGCCCAGGTCGGCTACAAGGAGCTGATGCGGGTGATGAGCGCCGCCGGCTACACGGTGGAGACGCAGGGTTTTCCGGCCTGAACGGTGGATTAGTCAGGGCGCTCGGTCTATCTGATGCGCTTTGGCTAAATCCGGGATTGGCGCGCGATGAAAGACTATGAGCACCCGTTTTTCCGGCCGCTGTGGCGGCGCATCGCCGTGGTGGCTGTCTGCCTGGCCTGGTCGGTGATCGAGTTCGCTTCCGGCACGCCTTTCTGGGGCGTCATCGCGCTCGGCTTCGCCGGCTATGCCGTCTGGCAGTTCTTCTATCTCTACAAGCCGGCCGAAGAGGCCAAGCCTCCGGCCGAACCGAAGGACTGATTGAGGAGACAAAAATGTCCAAACTGCTCGTCAAGGCCGACAGGGGCCACGGCCGCGTCGCCCACGTCACGCCGCAAAGCGCCGGCTGGACCTATGTCGGCTTCGATCTTCATCGGCTGAAAGCGGGCGAGACGGCTTCGGGTGAAACGGCCGACCGCGAGGTCTGCCTGGTCTTCGTCACCGGCAAGGGCAAGGCGTCCGCCGCCGGCACGGATCTCGGCCTGCTCGGCGAGCGCATGTCGCCCTTCGAGGGCAAGCCCTGGTCGGTCTACGTGCCCGAGGGGTCCAACTGGTCGGTGACCGCCGACACCGAGCTGGAACTCGCCGTCTGCTCGGCGCCCGGCCTGGGCGGCGGCCTGCCGGCCCGCGTCATCGCTCCGCGGGATCTCGGCCAGGAGGTGCGCGGCAAGGGCACCAACACGCGCTACGTCACCAACATTCTGCCCGAAGGCAAGCCGGCCGACTCGCTGCTGGTGGTCGAGGTCATCACGCCGGGCGGTCACACCTCCAGCTATCCGCCGCACAAGCACGACCGGGACAATCTCCCCGCAGAGTCCTATCTCGAGGAGACCTACTACCACCGCCTCAACCCGCCGCAGGGCTTTGCCTTCCAGCGCGTCTATACCGACGCCGGCAGGAATGGCGAGCGCGAGCTGGACGAGGCGATGGCGATCGAGGACGGCGATGTGGTGCTGGTGCCGAAGGGCTACCACCCATGCGCCGCCTGCCATGGCTACGATCTCTACTATCTCAACGTCATGGCCGGGCCGAAGCGCACCTGGAAGTTCCACAACGCGCCCGAGCACGAATGGCTGATGAAGGCCTGAGCCTCCTGCATTGCGCTGAAGCCATTGGTCCAGCACGGAAAAATCGTCGGCTAAGGACCTGCCTGGCCGATTTGCCATCGAAAACCATCGTAAGCTTCGTCAATCCGTCATGGAAATCACCTATGGCAACGGTCTGACGAGGACTTCTTATGCGCTACGCCATCTATTTCACCCCAAGCCAGGACGAGCCGCTGGCGCGCATCGCCGCCAATTGGCTGGGCCGCGACCCGTTCGGCGCCGCCACCCGGCCGGTCGAGGCCGTGGGTGAGCTGTCGGCGGCCGAAGTAGCCTTCCATACCGCCTCGGCCCGCCGCTACGGCTTTCACGCGACGCTGAAGGCGCCCTTCAGGTTGGCTGAGAACGAGACGGAAGTCACGCTGCGCGCGGCGCTCGACAGCTTCGCCGAGGCGGCCCAGCCGGTTACCATCCCGCGCCTGATCGTCGGCCAGATCGACGGTTTCTTCGCGCTGGTGCCGGAATCGCCGGTGCCGGCGCTCAACCGCTTCGCCGGCGATGTGGTGCTCGCCTTCGACCGCTTCCGCGCGCCGCTGACCGAGGCCGAGATCGAGCGCCGCAGCCCAGATTCGCTGAAGCCGGACGAGTTCCGCAACCTCTGCCAATGGGGCTACCCTTACGTCTTCGAGACCTTCCGCTTTCATATGACACTGTCCGGCCGTGTCGCGTCACAGGAAAGCCCTCGTCTGCGCGCAGCAATCGACAGCCTGTTCACGGAAGTGCTGCTGCGGCCGGTGCCGGTCGATGCGCTGACGCTGTTCGTCGAAACCGAACCGGGCGCCCCGTTCATGGTGCTGTCCCACCACGCGCTAGGACGCCGCCCGGCCCGGAAAACTGCCTGAGACCAAACGGCTTGAGACCAAACTGCCTGATTACCAAGGACGATTTGAAATGACCGCCGAGACCGTTCTCACCAATGCCCGCATCGTGCTTGCCGACGAGATCGTCGAGGGCTCGCTGGTGCTGCGTGACGGCCTGATCGCAGCCATCGACCCGGGCGCTGCCCGCGCCGGCGAGGACATGGGCGGCGACTACATCATCCCCGGCCTGGTGGAACTGCACACCGACCATCTCGAAGGCCACTACGCGCCGCGCCCTAAGGTGCGCTGGAACCCGATTGCCGCCGTGCTTGCCCATGACGCGCAGGTGGCGACCGCCGGCATCACCACCGTGCTCGATGCCTTGCGCGTCGGCATGGACGAGGACGCCGACCTCACCTCCGCCGACATCCGCAAGCTGGCCGACGCCATTGAGGACAGCGTCGCGCAGGAGCGGCTCAGGGCCGACCATTTCATCCATCTGCGCTGCGAGGTATCGGCGCCGGACTGCCTGAAGGCCTTCGCCAATTTCGAGACCGACGAGCGGGTGAAGCTGGCGTCGCTGATGGACCATGCGCCGGGACAGCGCCAGTTCGTCAATCTCGAAACCTATGCCTATTACTACCAGCGCAAGCTGAAGCTCTCGGATCGTGACTTCCAGAAATTCTGCGAGAAGCGCATGGCGGAATCGGCGATGAATTCCGGTCCGAACCGCATCTTCATTTCCGCCGCCTGCCACGAACGCGGCATTGTGCTGGCCAGCCATGACGACGCCACCGCCGGCCATGTCGAGGAAGCGATCGAGCAGGGCGTGCGCGTCGCCGAGTTCCCGACCACCGAGGAAGCGGCGCGGGCCTCCAAGGCGGCCGGCCTCGGCGTGCTGATGGGTGCGCCCAACGTCATGCGCGGCGCCTCGCATTCCGGCAACGTCTCGGCCCGCACGCTGGCCGGCGAGGGCCTGCTCGACATCTTGTCGTCCGACTACATTCCCTTCAGCCTGATCCAGTCGGCATTCTTCCTTGGCGATATGGTCGAGGGCATTTCCCTGCCGCAGGCGGTGGCGATGGTCTCGAAGAACCCGGCCGAGGCGGTCGGTCTCAGTGACCGCGGCGTGATCGAGGAGGGCCGGCGCGCCGATCTGGTGCGCGTGCGCGTCGACGACCATGTGCCGGTCGTGCGCACCGTCTGGCGCCAGGGGCGCCGGGTCGCATGATGGTCTCGGCCCTGCTCGAACGCGAACTGTCGGCCGAGAAATTTCCGATCCGCAACGGCGTCTTCGTCGCCGTGGTCGGTCCGAGCGGCGCCGGCAAGGACACGGTGATCGGCTATGTAAAGGGCCGCTTCGCCGACGAGACGCGGCTCGAATTCGTGCGCCGCGTCATCACCCGCCCGAGCGACGCGGCAAGCGAGGACCACGATACGCTGGCCGATGCCGCCTTCGCCGAGGCCGAGGCCGACGGCGCCTTCGCCTTGTGCTGGGATGCCCACGGCCTGCGCTATGGCCTGCCCGCCGATGTCGACTGGGCGGTCGCCAACGGTCATGTCGCCGTCGCCAACGTCTCGCGGTCTGTTATTCCGGCGCTGCGCGAGCGTTACGCCAATCTGGCGGTGGTCGAGGTCACCGCGACGCCGGAAATCCTCGCCGAGCGGCTGGCAGCCCGCGGCCGCGAATCGCGCGGCGAAGTGCTCGCGCGTTTGGCGCGCAGCGCCAGCATCGCACTCTCCGGACCGGACGTCACCTCGATCGACAACAGCGGCGCCAGGGACATCGCCGGCGAGCGCTTCGCCGAGGTGCTGCGCAAGGCGATGGCGTTTTCGGATTTGTCCAGCATGATCTGAGGTGAATTGATTCAGGTGATGCCGGCTTGCATGTGAGAGGTTGAGCCGAGACTTGTTGATGTCGGCGCCGCCCCTCATTGCCCTGCCGGGCATTTCTCCCCGTATAGTGACGGGGAGAAAGGGCTGACCGCAGCCTCGGCGCCTTTCTAGCAACATTCGAAATTGGCGAAATCATCGAAGAGAGCGCCCCTCTCCCCGTCACTATACGGGGAGAGGATGCCGGCAGGCAGGTGAGGGGCAGCGCCAACGTCCGAAAAAAGGTGGCAGCACGCGAAGTTGAAACTGCCCGCTGCCTGCCGAGCTCGAACGAAGGAAGCTACTCCGCCGGTGCGCCGGCGACGTTCCTGCGCGTCGCGTCGATCATCTGCCGCCGCGCCCGGAACAGGCCCCATTGCTGGTCGACGAGCACGCCGATCAGGATCACCCCGCCCATCACGGCGAAGTTCAGCGAGGACGGGATGCCGAGCAGGTTGACGAGGTTCTGCAGCTCCTGCAGCAGCACCGTGCCGAGGATGACGCCGATCAGCGAGCCTTCGCCGCCGCGCAGCGAGAAGCCGCCGAGCACGGCGGCGGCAATGGCATAGAGCTCGTAGAACTGGCCGTGGCTCGCCGGCGAGATCGAGCGCGTGTACATGGCGAAGTAGATCGCCGACAGCGCCGTCAGCACGCCGCAGATGACGTAGGCCGCCATGACGATGCGGCCCGTGCGAATGCCCGAATATTTCGCCGCTTCCTCGTTCTTGCCGATGGCGTAGAGATAGCGCCCGAACACCGAGCGGTGCAGCACCACCCACATGACGATGGCGATGATGATCAGCGCGATGAAGCTGTTCGGCACGCCGTAGCTGCGTCCGGCGGTGAGGAATTCGAGGTCCGGGAAATTCTGGCCGAAGGCGAAGCCCGCCGTGCCGTCGGCGGTGTAGAAGCGCGCCACGCCGCGGTAGATGAGCAAGCCGCACAGCGTCACCACGAAAGGCTGCAGCTTCAGCCGCGTGATCAGCCAGCCATGCACCAGGCCGATGATCGCGCCGAGCGCGATGATCAGCACGAAGGCCAGCGGCCAGTCCAACTCGCGCACGGCGATGAAGTCGATGAACAGCGTGCCGAGCAGCGCGACCACCGACCCGACCGAGAGCTCGATGCCGCCGGTGATGATGACGAAGGCCTGGCCGATCGACAGGATGCCGAACAGGCCGATCAGGTTGGAGGTGTTGGCAAGATTGATCGGCAACAGGAAGCGCGGGTTGATGGCCGTCACCACCGCGCCGACCACCAGGATCAGCACCAGCAGGCCGAGATCTTTCTTGCTCATTGCGCTCCTCCCACCGCCTGGGCCGGCAGCGGCTTCTTGCCCACCGCCAGCCGAAGCACGTTCTCCTGGCTGAAGTCGTCCTTCTCGAGGATGCCGGATATCTGCCCCTCATGCATGACCGCGATGCGGTCCGACACCCCGATCACTTCTTCCATATCGCTGGAGATCATCAGCACCGCGACGCCGGCATCGGCCAGCGCCCGCATCAGCCCGTAGATCTCGGCCTTGGCGCCGATGTCGATGCCGCGCGTCGGCTCGTCGAGGATCATCACCTTGGGGTTCATCGCCAGCCATTTGGCCAGCACCACCTTCTGCTGGTTGCCGCCCGACAGCGTGCCGGTGCGGGTCGCGACCGACGGCGCCTTGATGCCGAGATTGCTCTTCTGCTTCTCGGCGGTGGCGATCTCGGCGCTGGTCGACACCAGCTGATGCTTCGCATGCGCCGGCAGGTTGGGCAGCGAGATGTTCTCGGCGATCGAGAGGTCGAGCAGGATGCCGGTCAGCTTGCGGTCCTCCGGCACCAGGAAGATGCCGCTCGCGACAGCGTCGGCGGCGGACCCGAGCTTCAGCGTCTTGCCATCCAGCGTCACGCTGCCGCCGAAGCGCTCGTCGATGCCGAACAGCACCCGCGCCAGCTCGGTGCGGCCGGAACCGACCAACCCGGCAAAACCGAGGATTTCGCCGTGGCGGACGTCCAGATCGACCGGGCGTTCCGGATAGGCGCTGGTGCGCACGGCCCTGGCCGAGAGCGCCGTGCCGCCCGGCGCATGCGCGGAATCCGAGACCCGCTCGCGTGCCTTCAGCA
>NZ_RZOS01000609.1:0-2769 GCF_004022605.1 Mesorhizobium sp. M4B.F.Ca.ET.089.01.1.1 | reverse complement strand
GCCGGCAAGGCCTATGGCGCGCTCGCCATCGGCATGGGCTCGCGCCGCGTCGAAGCCTTCGCCAAGGAACGGCCGCATCTGATGGCCGGCATCTCCGATGTCTCCGGCGGTCATGTCCTGCCTGTCGTCGGCGGCGTGCTGATCCGCGATCATGCCGGCGCCGTCATCGGCGCGGTCGGCATCTCCGGCGACACGTCGGACAATGACGAGGCCGCCGCGATCGCCGGCATCGAAGCCGCCGGCTTTACTGCCGATCCGGGCTGAGCCCGGATCAGCAGGAGGATGTGTCGAGATTCAGGTCAGGCCCGAGTCGAAAATATTGGTTTCCGAGAACCGGAGCGGAGCGTACGTGAGCACCGGAAGCGCAGGAAACCTGCATTTGCAGACCGGTCTCACCTCAATATCGGCACATCCTAGTTCAGGTTGATATCCCTGCTTGCCGACCGCATCGACACCGAGAAGCCGGCGAGCACGTCGAACAGCGCGATGACCATCAGGGTGAAGAAGACCGAATGCGCCGCGCCCTTCACCAGTAGGAACTCGACCAGGAAGGCGATGAAGACCAGCGTCGACAACAGATGGTCGAGGATCGAGGCGTTGGTGGTGCGCACCGATTTCGAGATCTCGACGAACAGGAAGATCAGGCCGATCAGCACCATCAGGTCGCCGAGCGTCATCGAGAACACGCCACCGGACATCATGCGGAACGAGAACATCTCGTTGGCCCAGGGATCGTCGCCGCTGCCGAATATCCCGAGCAGCCCGAGATTGTAGAGCACGAAGGGCACGATCAGCAGGGGGATGGCACCGAACATCTGGCGTCTCCGATTGAGCTTCCTTCAGTTGCAGCCCGCCGGCCTTCCTCGTCAAGAAGTTTCATGCGTCGCCGCTAACACGCTCGAAGACCGCGCGAAACAAGCATGTCAGAGCAATTCCAGGAAAAGTGCGCAGCTGTTCTCCGTCCGGAATTGCGTCAAAACAAAAACTTGGGGCGGTTCGGCGATTCCATGAAACGCTGAACCGCCCTAGCGGGGGTTCCTCCCGCGCCTGTCGGGCCACAAAGACCGGCGCGCAGGGTCCGTCGGCAGAGTCGGTACCGGACCGTGACGCTGCAGCGATTGGCTGAGGCCAAACGCAAAAAGACCGGCCATTGGCCGGTCTTTTGGAAGTCGCAAACCGCCGGAAGCTTCTCAGCTTTCCTTCGGCTCCAGTACCTGGCGGCCACGATACATGCCGGTCTTCAGGTCGATATGGTGCGGGCGGCGCATTTCGCCGGAATTCTTGTCCTCGACATAGGTCGGGGCCTTGAGGGCGTCGGCCGAGCGGCGCATGCCGCGCTTCGACGGAGAGGTTTTTCGTTTCGGAACGGCCACGGATATGCTCCACTACATGGTCAAAATGCCCCGGCAACCCTCGTGAAAGGGCCATGTCTGGGGCCATAATCTGAGAAAGTCGGGTGCCTATACACGCCCTGCGCCGTTTTGGCCAGCACCGCGGCAAATTTTTTTGCCGGAGCAGGAAAGCAGCATGAAGCTGCACCTCAGTCCAGGCAGCCTATATAGGCGCCCGATCTGCCAGCGCGTCGCTCGATCAGCGCCGCCAGCCGTCGCAGGCCAGGCCCCGGCTTGGCGGGATTGCGGGCGATCGGGTTGGGCAGCGTGACGGCAAGCAGCGCCGCCTGCCGACGCGACAGCTGCTTTGCCGAGACGCCGAAATGATGCTGGGCGGCGGCCTCGATACCATAGATGCCCGGCCCCCATTCGGCGATGTTGAGGTAGATCTCCATGATCCGCCGCTTCGACATCACCGCGTCGAAATAGACGGCGAGCGGCAGTTCGACCACCTTGCGCACTGTGCCCAGCGGCCGCGACCAGAGGAAGAGATTCTTCACCGTCTGCATGGTGATGGTCGAGGCGCCGCGCGTTGCCTCGCCGGCCAGCGCGTCGTCGACGACGCCGCGCAATTCGCCGAGATCGACGCCGCGGTGGAAGCAGAACTGCCCGTCCTCCGACATGACCACCGAATGCGCCAGCACCGGCGACACGTCGTCGATGGAAACCCAGCGCCGGTCGTAGCCGGAGAAGGTCGCGAGGTCCTTCAGCATCAGCGTCGACACCGGATGCACGAAGGACGGCAGATAGAGGAAGGTCAGCACCACCGGTATCACCGCCAGGATGGCGGCAACGACCAGGGAGCGCCGGCCCAGGCGCTTGAGACCGACGCGGTTCAGGCGCCTCGGCCGCGCCATGTCCAGTCCTTCGATTTCATGATCGACGATCGGTTCCGTCAAGCCGCCCCACCCGTGCCATCAGCTCAACCGGCATAATGGCGCGCGGCTTCTTGCGCAATGTCTGAGTGTCGGCTACCGCTCCCGGCCATGGCGAAAGACGAAGAAATCGCGTTCGAAACCGCACTTCTGACACGCGCAGCGGCAATCGAGGCGCTGCTCAGGCGGCTTCTCGATGCGCGCGCACTGTCCGGCGAGATCGCCCGGCCGGAGCGGCTGATGGCGGCCATGCGCCATGGCGTGTTGAACGGCGGCAAGCGCCTGCGCCCTTTTCTGGTCATGGAAAGCGCGGCGCTCTTTTCCGCCGATGGCGAGGCGGCATCGCGCGTCGCGGCGGCGCTCGAATGCGTGCATTGCTATTCGCTGATCCATGACGATCTGCCGGCCATGGACAATGACGATCTGCGCCGCGGCCAGCCGACCGTGCACCGGGCCTTCGACGACGCCACCGCCATCCTTGCCGGCGACGCGCTGCTGACGCT
>NZ_RZOS01000608.1:0-2769 GCF_004022605.1 Mesorhizobium sp. M4B.F.Ca.ET.089.01.1.1 | reverse complement strand
CCGACGCGGTAGATCTCGGCGACGCCGGCGATATCGGCCGCCACCAGCACCAGCGAGTTGATGACGCCGCCTGGCGCCGGCACCACGATGACGATGCGCTCGACGCCGGCCACCTTGGCAGGCACCGCGTTCATCAGCACCGAGCTCGGATAGCTCGCCGTGCCGCCCGGCACGTAGAGCCCGACCGCCTCGATCGCCGTCCAGCGCGAGCCGAGCTCGACGCCGGCGGCGTCCGCATAGCGGTCGTCCTTGGGCTTCTGCCGCTCGTGATGCGAGCGGATGCGGTCGCGGGCGAATTTGAGCGCCTCGACCGTTTGCGGATCGGCCTCGGCATAGGCCTTGGCGATGTCATCCTTGGAGACGGCGATGCCAAGCCTGGTGAGGTCCGCCTTGTCGAACTTCAGCGTATAGTCGATGAGCGCCTTGTCGCCCTCGGCGCGCACGCGCTGGACGATCTCGCGCACCGCCGCGTCGACATCGGCCGACACCTCCCGCTTGGTCGTCAGGAAGGCGGCGAAACGCTGCTCGAAGTCGGCGTCGGACTGGCTGAGTGTGATGGCCATCTGCTGCGCTCAAGCCCTATGTACGGGACGCGAGGAGGCTTCCCAGGCGCCGCCTATGTCGGCAAGCCGCGCCTCGATGCACTCGACGTCCAGCATGATCGTGCCGCCGCCCGAAAACACCAGCTCGACGATGCCGGCCGGCTTGCTGATGCCGACGAAGCTGATCGCCAGCAGCGACAGCACCTCGGCCGGCTTGTCGCGGGCAATGCCGCTGGTCTTGGCGCCGAGCACGCGGTCGAAATGCAGCACCGCCTGCCGCCGCTCATTGTGCTGGCGGAACAGGCCGGATTTCGCCTCCCAGACGAAACGGTTCATGGTCAGCACGAAGCGCTTGGCCGCCGGCAGGAATTCGAGATCCGACACCTTCATCACGGCGTCCTGGACATGGGCCGAGACGATGCTCAGGTCCTGGTCGTCGAGCGCGATGAGCTTGAGAGCCATGCGGAATTTGTACCTAAGGTTGGTTTCAGCTTCCTGTTAGGCGGTCTTTCCAGTCCGTGCAACCTCGACACGGAACTGCCCAAGGCAATTACCTGAGGTTTGCGCTGCCCCTCATCGCCCTGCCGGGCACTTCTCCCCGTATGGTGACGGGGAGAAGGACGCCTTCGCCGAAAGTTTCGCCAATCACCAGCGTTGCGGGAAGAGCGCCAAGGCCGCCCCAGCCCTCTTCTCCCCGTCACTATACGGGCAGAAGGTGCCGGCAGGCGGATGAGGGGCGGCGGCGATGTCGACAATTGGTCCGTCCAACACGCGTCGGTAGAGACTGCGCTTGCCTTACTGCGTCAGCCTGAAATCCGCTCGATCACCGCGCCGCAGCCGGAAAGCTTCTCCTCCAGCCGCTCGAAGCCGCGGTCGAGGTGATAGACGCGGTTGACGGTGGTCTCGCCTTCGGCGGCAAGGCCGGCGATGACCAGCGAGACGGAAGCGCGCAGGTCGGTCGCCATGACCGGCGCGCCCTTCAGCTTGGCGACGCCGTCGACGATCGCCGTCTGGCCGGAGAGCGTGATGTGGGCGCCGAGCCGGGCGAGCTCCTGCACGTGCATGAAGCGGTTCTCGAAGATCGTCTCGGTGATGCGCGACTTGCCCTTGGCCATCGTCATCAGGCCCATGAACTGCGCCTGCAGGTCGGTCGGGAAGGCCGGGAAGGGCGCCGTCGTCACGTCGACCGGCGCAATGCCGGCGCCGTTGCGCCGGACACGGATGCCCGAATTGGTCGGGGTGATCTCGGCGCCGGTTTGCGAGATCACATCGAGCGCGGTCTGCAGCAGCTCGGGGCGGGCGCCTTCCAGCACCACGTCGCCGCCGGTCATCGCCACAGCCATGGCATAGGTGCCGGTCTCGATGCGGTCGGGAATGACGCGCACGCGGGCCCCGGAGAGCGCCTCGACGCCGTCGATGGTGATGGTCGGGGTGCCGGCGCCGGAAATCCTGGCGCCCATCGCGTTGAGGCATTCGGCCAGGTTGACGATCTCGGGCTCGCAAGCGGCGTTTTCCAGCACCGTTTCGCCCTTGGCCAGCGAAGCCGCCATCATCAGCACATGGGTGGCGCCGACCGACACTTTCGGGAACACATAGCGGTTGCCGACGAGGCGGCCGTTCTTGGTCTTGGCGATGACATAGCCGGTGTCGACGTCGAGATCGGCGCCGAGCGCCTGCAGGCCTTCGAGGAACAGGTCGACCGGGCGCGTGCCGATGGCGCAGCCGCCCGGCAGCGACACCTTGGCCTCGCCCATGCGGGCCAAGAGCGGCCCGATCACCCAGAACGAGGCGCGCATCTTCGACACCAGCTCATAGGGAGCCGTGGTATCGACGATGTTGCGGGCGGAGAAGTTGATGGTGCGCGAATAGCCTTCCTGCTGCTTCTCGCGCCGGCCGTTGACGGAATAGTCGACACCGTGATTGCCGAGGATGCGGATCAGTTGCTCGACATCGGCCAGATGCGGCACGTTCTCAAGCGTCAGCGTGTCGTCGGTCAAGAGCGAGGCGATCATCAGCGGCAATGCAGCGTTCTTCGCGCCGGAGATCGGAATGCTTCCGGCGAGCTTGTTGCCGCCGACAATTCTGATGCGATCCATGTGAGAATGTCCCCTCGGCCGAAACGGCCGGTTTCAATCGTTTGAGTATCGGCCCGTCTAGACCATTGGCCGGCTTGGTTCAAGAAATAGGATTTATGGTCCCTTGGTCCAAGTATGGCGGGGCAGTGTGG
>NZ_RZOS01000607.1:0-2770 GCF_004022605.1 Mesorhizobium sp. M4B.F.Ca.ET.089.01.1.1 | reverse complement strand
GGTTACAGCGGCTCGGTCAAGGGCCTGTTCAATCCCGACACCAACATCAAGTACGGCATGAAATACCTTGCCATGGCGCGAGGCCTTGGTGGAGGCACCACCTGCGGCACGATCCTGAAATACAATGCCGGCCACGCCGCGACGCGGATGAACCCGGTGTCGGCCGCTTACTGCAGCAAGGTCAAGGTGCAGATGGCCGCGCTCGGCTCTCCGGTCTGACGAAGCTGGCATAAGTCTGCTTTTTCGTTTGCGTTTTCAGGCGCGAACCCCTTTATACGCCGTGCCAGCTGGCCGGGCGGCCGCACCCGCGAAGCCGAAAGGCTGCGGGTGAGGAAAGTCCGGGCTCCATGGAGACACGGTGCCGGTTAATGGCCGGCGGGGGCGACCCCAGGGAAAGTGCCACAGAAAGCAAACCGCCACGGCGTTCGGCTCTGCCGGATCCGGGGCAAGGGTGAAAGGGTGGGGTAAGAGCCCACCGCGCGACTGGCAACAGGAGCGGCAAGGTAAACCCCACCGGGAGCAAGACCGAATAGGGGCGGTGCGAGGGAAACCTCGAGGGCTGTTTCCGGCCCACCGCCCGGGTAGGTTGCGTGAGGCGCATGGCAACATGCGCCCAAGATGAATGGCCGCCACGTTCCCGTGCCGCAAGGCGCGGGGGCCATACAGAACCCGGCTTACAGGCCAGCTGGCAATTTCTTTCGCAGTGAAATCCCTTGAGATCAGTGGGTTGCGCCTGCCGGCGCACGCCCTGATTCAACCATCAAGTCTGTCGAGCGATGCCTCGATCGCTTGCCAAAGCTCTTCCACCGGCTCGCAGCCAATAGACAGGCGCACGAAGCCGGACGGCACGGCGTCGCCTCTTTTGGAGCGCCGCTCGGCCGAGGTGTGAACGCCGCCGAAAGAGGTTGCCGACTGCATCAGCGCGCAGTTGTCGATGAACTCCTCGGCCTTCTGCTCCGAAGCGAGTTCAAAGGAGATGAGGAAGCCGAAGCGCTCCATCTGCGCCCGCGCCAGATTGTGCGAGGGATCGCCGTCCAGGCCTGGAAAGCGCAGGGCGCCCACCGCATGGTGATTTTTGAGTCGCTTCGCGATCGTTTCCGCTGAAGAGCACATGCGGTCGAAGCGCACCTCCAGCGTTTCGAGCCCGCGATGCACGAGCCATGCTTCGAACGGTCCGGGAATGCCGCCGGCCATCTCGCGCCAGTCCCTCACCTTGGCGACGATGTCCGGATTGCGGCTCGCGACGTGGCCGAACAGCACGTCGGAGTGGCCGTTCACCGCCTTGGTGTCGGCGGAGACGACGATATCGGCGCCGAGGTCGAGCGGGCGCTGGCCGTAGGGCGTCATCGTCGTGTTGTCGACGACGAGGAGGGCGCCTTGCGCGTGGACAGCGTTGGCGACGGCGGCGATGTCGCAAATGTCGAGCCGCGGGTTCGACGGGCTTTCGGCGAAGACCAACCGGTAGCCGTCGAACCCGCCGTCGAGGAAGGTTGGGGTCGGCCTGGTGTCGCAGGCGACGCCGAACGGCTTCAGGAAGCGTTCCGCCAGCGCGCGCGTGGCGTGATAGCCGTCGGCAGGCAGAAGGACGCGATCGCCCGATTTCAGCAGCGCGAAGAACACCGACGAGATCGCCCCCATCCCCGACGGGAAGGCGAGGCAATGCGCGTCTTCCAGATGACCGAGCGCGTGTTCGACGGCGCGCCAGGTCGGATTGTCGTAGCGGCCATACTGGTCGAAGCCCGCTTCTTCGCCAGGTGTGTGGAAGATCGAGGCCATGGTCAGCGGCAAGGGGATCGGATCGCCCTTGGCGAAATCGCGGCTGCGCAAGTGGGCAAGGGCGGCGGCACGTGACTTCGCCGTTTCGGACATCGACCATTCACCTCCTGTTGGCTGCCAAAGGCAGCGGAGCATTGGCGCGACGCTATGCGTGGGCGCGGCCCGCAGCAAGCCGCGTCCCTTGGGCCACAGCCCTCTAAACGCTTCGTTAGGCTTAATAGACGATAAAGATAAGACGTGCCGTCAGGCTGCTCTTTCTGGTTGTGGCGAGCGCGTTTGTGAAGCTCGTTCCCGTTGACGCCCATAGTGCCCCATGATATCCCATTCCGATACCAAAGCCTTCGTTCCGTGTCAGGGTGAAGCGTACGCCAATCGGGCA
Source organism: Mesorhizobium sp. M4B.F.Ca.ET.089.01.1.1 (assembly GCF_004022605.1). NCBI lineage: Bacteria > Pseudomonadati > Pseudomonadota > Alphaproteobacteria > Hyphomicrobiales > Phyllobacteriaceae > Mesorhizobium > Mesorhizobium sp. M4B.F.Ca.ET.089.01.1.1. Next base: position 615 of record NZ_RZOS01000607.1, on the reverse strand, counting down.
GCCGCTGGGCCTGCGCGTTTGCGAGCTTTCGCCTCGTTGAACGAAGCGGAATTTCGGCAAGGGACGCGCTGCGGCGGCGCGGACGGGATGATGGAAAGGGGTGCGGCGGCGGAAGCGGCTGTGGCGCGTGATGGACCGGTTTCTGTCGAACACGGTGAGCAGGATCGATGCGAAGGGACGGGTCTCCGTTCCGGCGCATTTCCGCGCCGTCGTTCAGAAGCGGGGCTATTCGGAGTTCTATGCGCTGCGCTGCCTGGATCTTCCGGCGATGGATGTCGGCGGTCTCGACCTGCTCGACCGCTACGAGCAGCGCATCGCGCAGGAGGATCCCTTCCTGCAGGCGGCGGACGACATGTCGTTCTTCTGCCATGGCGATGGTACGTTCCTGAAGCTCGATCAGGACGGGCGCATCACGATGACCGATTTCATTCGCGAGCACACCGGCATTTCGGCGGAAGCGGCGTTTGTCGGCCGCGGCAATTTCTTCCAGATCTGGGAGCCGGGACGGCTTGCCGCCTATGGGGCGCAGGCGCGCGCCCGGCTGTTGCAGCTTCGGCAGGGGACGAAGCCTGGGGAGCGACCGGAATGATGGCTGGCCACGGCGAGGATATCAAC
>NZ_RZOS01000606.1:0-2775 GCF_004022605.1 Mesorhizobium sp. M4B.F.Ca.ET.089.01.1.1 | reverse complement strand
CACCGGCGCGGAGGCGGGGGATGGCGACGATTCGTTCAGGCGAGCCCGCGCCAGGCGCTCGGCGAGCAAGGGCATGCTGAATTCGAAAAACGCATCATCGGAAAGATAGGACCAGCGGAATTTCGGCGGCTGCGCCTTTTGCGCCGGAGTGGCGACCGCCCGCGGCGGAGCGGCGATGGCCTGAGGCGGCTTGGCGATGGCCTGCGGCGAGCTGCCGATGGCCTGCGGCGGCTTGGCCGGAGCAGTAGAGGGCGCAGCAAGGATTTCCCGGGCCGGCGCGACCGGCCGGGGGGCCGACGGCGCGGGGCGGACGGAATCGCCGCGGGAAGGCGTCGCCTTGGCCGGTGGTTCATCATCCGGCTGCGCCGTGGGCCGCTTGTCGGACTCCGGCGTGCGGGTGAAACGCACATTGGGCGCGAGGAAGAAATATTGCTGCCAGGTCGGGCGGCCGAACTCGCCGCCTTCAGTCGAATCCAACGAGGCGGCGGCGTCCGAATCGCCTTCATCGGCGGCTCGCAGCGTGACGACCTGCCCGGTTTGCCGCTGCGGCGGCGCGGCCGCGCCATGGTGCCGGGCATCTTCCGGATGACTGCCATCGTTGTCGCCGTAGGGGGAACCGCCGGAAGGATTGGCACGGGTAAAACGCATGGATGTCACACTCGAGATTCGTCGAACAAACGTGTCCCGAGACATAGGAACCGATGGTTAACAAGCTCTTCCGGCGAGCTCCGATCGACAGTCGATTTAGGCGGGAGCACGGACCTGCCCGGCGGACATCGAGGCCCGTTACGACGCTGTCTGCGTCGCGTCGTCAAGGCACGTCGATCCTTCGCAACCGCTCCGCGCGCTTCAGGTTTTCATGCCGACTGCGCCTGCTCCTCGGCCGCGAGCTTCTCGGTCCCGTAGGCCTTCAGGAACATGCCGACGCCCGACCTGACGACATGGTCGATCTCCTCCTGGCTGGGGGCCTTGGTGCGGTAGGAGAATATGCACTGCCGGAAAATACCGGCCAGGCAGAGTTCGGTGAACTGATAGGCAGCAAGATCGACATCGTCGATCTTGAGCAGGCCGCGCTCGATGGCGGCATTGAGGAAGGCCATGACCTTGTCATGGCCGCGTTTCGGGCCGCGCTCGTAAAACCGGGCGCCCATGTCGGGTATCCTGTCCGCCGCGCCGATCACCGTGCGCTGCGCCTGGATGACCTTGGCCGAGGTGATCTTCAGAGACAGCACCTTGCCGAACTTGACCAGTGTCTCGCGCAGATCGCCGGCGCGATCGAGCATCTCGTACATGTTCTTGAAGATGGTGCCGCGCTCTTCCTCGATCAGCGCCTCGAACAACTCTTCCTTGTTGGCGAAGTAGACATAGATGGTGCCCTTGGAGACGCCGGCCTCGCGGGTGATGTCGTTCATCGACGCGGCCTCGAAGCCCTTGTCGATGAAGACACGGCGCGCGCCCTCGATGATCTGGCTGCGCTTGACCGGATCCTGCCCGGCCGCCGGGCGGCCGCGACGCAGGCTGTCCAGCACGTCGCACTGGTCGTTGCCGGGGTCCGACACTGTTTCGCCCATAAAAGTCACACCTCGCAAAATAATTCGAACCAACCGGTTCGATTGCCTCTTGATATGGGCCTGTTTTAGCGCTAAGTCAATCTCCAGATCGAACCGAACGGTTCAGTATAACAGAATTTCCTCATATAAACCTGCTGAGAGATATCATGTCCTCGAACGCGCCCGCCACCGCCGAAGTCCGCACGTTTCCCAACGCCAAGGTCCAACCATCGACCGAAGCGCCGGAAGCGCTTCCGCAGCCCGCCACCGTGACCCCTGCCGAGGCGCCCGCCAAGAAGAAGCGTTCGGTGCGCTCGCTGCTTCTGCCCATCATCGGGCTTGGGCTGCTCGGCGCCGCTGGCTGGTACGGCTACGACTACTGGACCGACGGCCGCTTCATGATCTCAACCGACGACGCCTATGTCCAGGCCGACATGTCGTTCGTGTCGCCGAAGATTTCCGGCTATGTCGACAAGGTCCTGGTGAGCGAGAACCAGCAGGTCAAGGCCGGCGACCCGCTGCTGACCATCGACGACGGCGACTACAAGATAGCCGTTGCCCAGGCCGAGGCGCAGATCGCCACGTTGGCGAAGACGCTCGACCGCATCGACGCGCAGACCAAGGCCGCCCAAGCGTCGCTGCAGCAGGCGCAGGCGTCGAAGGTGGCCGACCAGGCCGCGGCCGACAATGCGGCGCGCGCCCAGGACCGCGCGGCGCAGTTGCTCAAGACCCATGTCGGCACGCAGGCGCAGCTCGACGACGCGCAAACCGCGCTCGACCAGGCCAAGGCGGCGCTTGTCGGCGCCGACGCGCAGATCGCCGCCGCGCAGGCCAATATCGGTGTGCTCGAAGCGCAGCGCGCGGAGTCCGCAAGCACGCTGGCCTCGCTGCAGCTCGGCCGCGACAAGGCGGCGCGCGATCTGTCCTTCACCGTCCTCAAGGCGCCCTATGACGGCGTCGTCGGCAACCGCTCGGTCGAGCAGGGCGACCTCGTCAGCCCCGGCCAGAAGCTCGCCGTCGTCGTGCCGATGGACAAGCTCTACATCGTCGGCAACTTCAAGGAGACGCAGCTCGGCCATCTGGTGGCCGGCGAGAAGGTCCGCATCACGGTCGATGCGATCGACGGCCAGAGCTTCGAAGGCACGGTGTCGTCGCTGGCGCCGGCTTCGGGTGCGGTGTTCTCGCTGCTGCCGCCGGAAAACGCCACCGGCAACTTCACCAAGGT
>NZ_RZOS01000605.1:0-2775 GCF_004022605.1 Mesorhizobium sp. M4B.F.Ca.ET.089.01.1.1 | reverse complement strand
AGGCGGTGATGTGCGTGTCGGACCTTTCCGCCTTCGGCGCGCTGATGGAATGCCTGCGGCGCGGCATCCGCGTTCCCGACGACGTCGCAATCGCCGGCTTCGGCGCCTATGACCTTGCCGAGCAGTCGGTGCCGTCGATCACCACGATCGACGTCGGCGCGCATGAGATCGGCATCCGCGTCGCGGAACTGGTGCTTGACCTGCTCAATGGGCGGCGGGAACCCGACGACAGGGTCGTCGTCGGCATGACGCCCAAGGTGATCGCACGCCACACGGCCTGATTGGAAAGAGCAACGGCCGGCGGGATCCCGCCGGCCGTTGGCTTTTCCGACAGAGATGCTGGCGAAGCTTATTTGCCCCAGATCTTCTTGTATTCGTCGCGGTAGCCGTTGCCGGGGTCGAAGCGGTTGTCCGGACCGCCGTCGAACTCGACATTGTCCGAGGTCACCACATGCAGCGGCGAGATGTAGCCCGACCATTTCTCGCCGGCCATGGCGCGGTTGAGCTCGTCCACCAGCTGCCAGCCCTGCAGGTTCAGCGGCTCGGCCACCGTCACCTTCTGGAACTGGCTGGAGCGGATGCGCTGATAGGCCGATTCCGAGCCATCGCCGGCCGCGACGTTGATCGGCGCGTCGGTGCCCGACTTGCCTGCGGCCGCCAGCGACGGACCCATGAAGTCGAAATAGAGATCGTTGATGGCCAGTGAATGGGTCCAGGCGTCGCCGTATTTCTGCAGCAGCGAGGTGGTGAGCTGCGGCATGCGCTGCGAGGTCTCGGCGATCGGCGTGTCGACATATTCGAGCACCTTGCCGCCGAGATCCTCGATCTCCTTCTTCATCCGATCGGCCTTGGCAATGGCGATCTGGTAGGTGGAATCGGTGAAGATGATGACGCCGGGCTTGCCCTTGGCGTCGACGAAGGCCCAGTCGGCGGCCGCCTTCGATACTTCCATCGGATCGGTCGAGACGTTGGCGATGATGCCGAGGTCGTCGATCGGGCCTACCGTCGGTGCCGCGTGCCATGCCGCCATCGGGATCTTGGCCGCCTTGGCCTGCTCCATCGCCGGCTTCTGCTCGACGGCGTCAAAGCCGTTGATGATGATGCCGTCCGGGTTGAGCGCCAGCGCCTGGCCGAAGGCGGCGGTGCGGCCGCCGATGGAGCCGGCGCCGTCAAGCGTCTTGACCGTCCAGCCGAGCGCCGCCGCGGCTTCCTCGACGCCCTTGGTGACGCCGAGAATGCCGCCATTCTTCATGTCGGCGCCGAGCACGACGATGGTTTTGCCCGCGGCCCCCTTCGGCCCCGACGTTGGTCCGTCCCATTTCTCGACCTTGCTGGCGTATTTGTCGACGACCGCCTTGGCGTCGGCCATCGGATCGGCGAGCGCGGTCGAGGCGATGCCGAGCGCCAGGCAGGCGACGCCAAGCTGAAGGACTGTTCTGCGATGCATATTGTTTCTCCCATTAAGCATTGTTGGTTGTCTTTGTTGGTTGGCTGGTGGCTGGTTGATTGGCGGCGGGCGGCACGACCGCGCCGCGGCGCCGCTGCGCGTAGCCGGCAATGCCGATCGCGACGAGCAGGGTGACGCCGTTGAACAGCGGCTCGACCCAGAACGAGCCGCCGAACTGCTGGATGCCGGAAATGCCGACAGCGAGGATGACGACGCCGATGATGGTGCCCCAGACATTGACGCGGCCGGGTTTGATGGTGGTCGATCCGAGGAAGGCGCCGACCAGCGCCGGCAGTAGATATTCCAGGCCGACGCTGGCCTGGCCGATGCGGAGCTTCGAGGCGAGCAGCACGCCGCCCAGCGCCGTCAGCGCACCGGAGGCGACGAAGGCGCCCATGACGAATTTCTGCACCGGGATGCCGTTGAGCGCAGCGGCCTTCGGATTGGCGCCGATGGCGTAGAGGTAGCGGCCGATCGGCAGGTATTCGAGCACCAGCCACATCGCCAGCGCCAGGACGACCACGTAGTAGCCGGTGATCGGCAAGCCGAACAGCATCGTGCCGTTGAGGGAGAGGAAGCCCTCGGGCAGCACGCCGACGACCTGGCGGCCGCCGGTGTACCACATGGCCAAAGCGTAGAGCACGGTGCCGGTGCCGAGCGTGGCGATGAAGGAATCGATGCGCGCCACCTCGACCAGCCAGCCATTGATGAAGCCGGTGAGCACGCCGAGCAGGATGACGATCAGCACCGCGATCGGCCAGGGGATGCCGAAGGCCGTCTGCAGGCTGATGGCCAGGATGTGCCACAGCACGATGCCGTAGCCCACCGTCAGGTCGATGCGGCCCGAGGCCATCGGGATCATCGCCGCCAGCGACAGCATCGCGATGATCGCCTTGTCGGAGATGATCGAGCGCAGATTGAGCAGCGTCGGGAACGTCCGCGGCAAGAGCAGCGAGAACAGCAGGATGAGCAGCAGCGTCAGGATCGGCAGGCCGTAGACCGGCAGGTAGCGCGAGGCCTTCTGGCCGAGGCTCAGCCCGGAAAGTTCCGACCGGGTCGGCTCAAGCGCCGTCGATTTGATCGAATTCATGAGGTCCTCCTAGAGCATGATGCCGAAAGTGTGAGGCGGTTTTCGGACGACATCATGCTCTATCTCTTTGATTTAGAACCGGATTCAGATTTCAGATCGATTCGACCTGAAATCATCCGGCTCTAGGCGGCTTCGGACACGGAGGCGGCACGAATGAGCGCAGCCGTCGTCAAGGCATCGCCGGCCAGCTCGCGCACGATGCGGTTATGCGAGAAGACGAGGGCGCGATGGCAGATAT
>NZ_RZOS01000604.1:0-2800 GCF_004022605.1 Mesorhizobium sp. M4B.F.Ca.ET.089.01.1.1 | reverse complement strand
TCCTATGGCGAGGGCCCGGGCCTGGCGCCGCCGGTGTTCGCGGTGCTGGGCGAGCGGCTGTTCGACAACACAGTGCCGGTGGCAACCATCGTCTTCATCGCCTTTGCCGCGATCGCCACGGTGGTGCTCAACACCACGCGTTTCGGCCGTTACGTCTTTGCCGTCGGCGGCAACGAGCGCGCCGCGCGCATTTCCGGCGTGCCGGTGTCGATGGTGAAGATCTCGGTCTACGCCATCACTGGCTTTGCCTCAGCACTTGCCGGTATCGTGCATGCCGGCCAGTTCAATTTCGGCAGCGCCAATGACGGCATGGGCTACGAGTTGACGGCGATCGCCGCCGTCGTCATCGGCGGCACCAGCCTGTTCGGCGGCGCCGGCTCGATGGTCGGCACCGTCGCCGGCACCATCATGCTCGGTGCGCTCGCCAACATCCTTCAGCTCAACAACATCACCCCAGCCACGCAGCTGCTCGCGACCGCCGCGATCATCGTGCTGGCGGCAGTGCTCCAATCCCTCGTTCGCCGCCGCGAGGGATTGGGCAGGTAGGAGGCCGGCGGCAAGCATACCCCCGAGACTGAAACCAAAGGTCTGTCCGCCCCCGGCCAGACGAGGAGGAGAGTGAGCATGAAAACCACACTGAGAGGATCGAAGCGTGCCCTCAAGGCCGCGCTTCTGGCAGGCGCAGGCCTGTGCATCGCCAGCACCGCCCAGGCCGCCGCCCCGATGGTCAAGGCCTGCGCCAAGGACGGCCAGTTCGTCATCGGCTTTTCGCAGGCCAACAACGCCGAGCCCTATCGCCAGCACGTCAATGACGAGCTGACGGCCGCGGCCAAGGACGTTCCGCAGTTCACGCTGCAGATCGCCGACGGCGCCGGCAACGTCAACACGCAGACGTCGCAGGTCGACAACTTCATCACTCAGAAGGTCGATCTCCTGCTGATCTCGCCCTTCGAGGCCGCCCCTCTGACGCCGGCCGTCAAGCGCGCCATGGATGCCGGCATTCCGGTGATCGAGCTCGACCGCAAGACGGTCGGCGATCCCGGCAAGGACTACACCGCCTTCATCGGCGGCGACAATTACAAGATCGCGCTCGAGGCCGGGAAGTACACGGCAAAGACGCTGCTGCCCGACGGCGGCGAGACGGCGGTGCTGGAAGGCCTGCCGAGCTCGACGCCGGCGGTGGAGCGCCTCAACGGCTTCAAGGACGGCGTGAAGGAGAACGCCAAAATCCAGGTCGTCGCCGAGCAGGCCGCCGACTGGGTTCCGGATAAAGCCCAGACCGCCTTTGCCGCCATGCTGCAGGCGCATCCCGACATCAAGGTGCTCTACGCCTCGAACGACATGATGGCGGCGGGCGCGCTGCTGGCTGCCAAGGGCGCCGGCAAGGACGTCAAGATCATCGGCACCGACGGCCTGCCCGGCCCGGCCGGCGGCATCGAGGCCGTCGCCAAGGGCGACTGGGCGGCGACCTTCACCTATCCGACCGGCGCCAAGGAAGCGATCGAGATGTCGAAGAAGATCCTGCTCGACTGCGCGACCGCGGTGGAGCCGACGGTGACGGTGGAGACGACGGCGATCACGGCGGAGAACGCCAAGCAGCTGATGGGCAAATAGGCAGCACGCTAGACTCGATGGCGATAGGGTAAGGCCCCGTACGGGGCCTTGCTCTCGTCACGAAACGCCTAGCTCCGCCTCCTCGGCATTGGGATCGCCCGGCGCCGTCGCCCAGGCAAGCTCCACCAGCGTCACGGTGCGCCGGCCGGTGCCGTCGAGTTGGCAGACGATGAGGCCCTGCTCCTCGATATAGGTGAGCAGGCGGCGCGCGCGGCGCAGCGAGTGCGAGCCATAGGCGCGCGCGATCGCCGCGTCGCTCGGGCAGGGCCGGCTCTCCTTCGCCGCGCGGGCGATCATCATGAACACGCCCTGCATGTCTTCGGGCAGCAGCGAGGCGCGCACCGAGACGTCGCGCCAGGCGTCGTCTTCCGCCATTTCGGAGCCGAGGCCGGCCCGCGCCCGCGTCAGCATGCGGCGGAACTCGGCAAGGTCCGGCACCACCGAGGCCAGGCCCTCGATCCGGCACCGGACGACGAACTCCTGGTAGAGCACGCCGATGACGCGAAAACCGGCATCGGGTTCGGCGAGCACGGCACCGAGCACGCGGTCCATCCGTTCGCGCCGCTCGGCAAGATCCTCGGCGCTGGGTGCGGCCTCCGCCGGCTCGGGGCGGATCTCCAGCGCCGCCGATTTCGCCGCCATCAGCTGGTCGAGCAGGTCGGGCGAGGGCGCCCGGCGCTGCGGCCTGACCGTCTCGGGCGGCGGCGCGGCGAGGATGATCGCGCGCGCATCCTCCAAGGCCGCCTCCGGTAGCGGCATCAGCCGCGGCGTGCCGTTGCGCGGTTTTGTATCAGTCGGGCCGATGCGCAGGCCGAGCGGACGCCGCGACAGCGCCGGACCGAGCGCCATGAACTGTCCGCGCTCGAGGTCGCGAAACGCCTCCGCCTGCCGCCGCTCCATGCCGAGCAAGTCGGCGGCGCGCGCCATGTCGATGTCGAGGAAGGTGCGGCCCATCAGGAAGTTGGAGGCTTCCGCCGCGACGTTCTTGGCAAGCTTCGCCAGCCGCTGCGTGGCGATGATGCCGGCCAGCCCGCGCTTGCGGCCGCGGCACATCAAATTGGTCATCGCGCCGAGCGAAAGCTTGCGCGCCTCGTCGGAAACCTCGCCCGCCACCGCCGGCGCGAAGAGCTGCGCCTCATCCACCACCACCAGCATCGGATACCAGTGGTCGCGCGCGACCTCGAAC
>NZ_RZOS01000603.1:0-2807 GCF_004022605.1 Mesorhizobium sp. M4B.F.Ca.ET.089.01.1.1 | reverse complement strand
ATACTGCCTTACTGCCATGCTGCCTTACTCCCCTAGAATCGAATCCTTCGAGGGTTTAGGTAGGCCTGAACCTAACGCAGCGGGGCCGGAGAGATGAAACAGCATTTCATGATGTTTGCGGCCTACAACCAATGGGCCAACGGCTGCATCTACGAGGCTGCCGCCGATCTCGTGGACGAAGAATTCGAAAGGGATGTCGGCGCCTTCTTCGGCTCGATGGCAGGGACGCTCAACCATCTATTGGCCGCTGACCGCATCTGGATGAAGCGCTTCACCGGCGAGGGCGATGCTCCTTCGAGGACCGACGCGATCCTCCACCGCGCTTTGCCTGTCCTCTGGCTGGCGCGCGAGGCGGAGGACAAGAGGATCATCGGCTGGATCGAAGGCATGAGCGACAAGGCGCTCGCCGGCCGCTTCTCCTACATGACCCTTTCCGACATGCGCACCGTCTCGCAACGGCTGGCGCCGGCGCTCAGCCACTTCTTCAACCACCAGACCCACCATCGCGGCCATGCGCACATGATCCTGACCGTGCTTGGCCGACCTTCCGTGCCGCTCGATCTGGTGCGGTTCCAGCGCAGCGAGGAAGGCCGCGCCTATGCCTGATTCCGCGGCTGGGGTTGCTATATTAGAAATGTCTAAATATTTAGAATAAAGCGCTACTTTTTGTGAAATGTTCAAAAACTAAGACTCGCGACGGCAGAACGAGCGTTGAAACTGGAATGCATCTCCAAGCGTAGCCCTTGATGCGCGAGCAACATTGTCGATTTTTGCCACAACGTTGCAGCGCAGGAACCAGAAGGGCAACAAGGGAGAGTGTCATGTCCAGTATCGTTCGGAAAATCTCCAGAGCATTTGCGGGCGGAGCGATCGTCGTTATTCTCGCCTTTCCTGCGAGCGCGGCCGAAGTTGGCCTTGGTGGCCTAGGCGGCGTTTCGGTCGGCGGCAATGCAGCCAGCGCCAATGCGGGCGGCCCCGGCGGGGCCAACGGCAATGCATCCTTTGGCGGCAGCAGCACCAGCGCCGACGCTTCGATCGGCGGCACCAATGGCGCCAATGGCAATGCCTTGATCGGCGGAGGCGGCGGAGCGGCTACGTTGTCCCTGGGCGGCACCAGCGGTGCGGGCGCTGACGCGTCCCTGGGCACCGGCAACGGTGTCGACGCCGCCATAGGGACGACGTTCGGCGGTACCAGCGCCAACACAGGTATCGGGGTTGGAACGTCAGGGGTTCCTGGCATCCCCGGCACTTCGGCGACTGCCGGCACGCTGGGCCTGTCGAGCGCCGTCGCCAGCATGTCGAGCGGCCAGCTTGCGCGGATGAAGAAGCGCTGCGTCGACGTGCTGAGCAGCGAAGGCACCTATGACCGCGACCTGCGCCAGCTCTGCCTGCTGATCGCCCGCCGCTGACAAGTCCGGCGCGTGAACCGGCCGCGAGACTCTACGACGGCCAGCCAGTCGGAAGCCCGCCACCCCTTGCCATCCCGGTGGCGGGCTTTTTGGTGCCGACCGCCGAGGATGCTTTCGAGGGCGGTTAACCACGTTCAAGAAAGGCGGAGCTAATATTAGGATTTCGTTTGCCTTCCCGACGCAGGATGGCCTGACGCAGCGGGAGCAATAGAATGCGCATCGATTTGTCCCCGACGAGCTGGGGCAGGGTCATCGGCGTAACGGTTGTCGGCACGGCGGTCTGCATCGCCGCGGCCTTCTTCGTCGATTCCTACAATTTCCCCCTGCTGTCGCCGGACGCCCTGTGGCGCGCGCAGATGACGGACCTCTTGCTGCCGCTCGTGCTGGCGGGGTCGTTCTTCTTCTTCCTGATGTTCAAGATGCGCCAGCTTGCCGTCGCCCAGAAGGAGCTGAGCATCGTCGCGGCCACCGACAGCCTGACGGCGGTGTTCAATCGCGGCGCCTTCTCGATGCTCGTCGAGGCCTACCTCGATCAGGCGCGCAGCCAGGCGGTCGTCGATGCCGGCGCCTTCCTCATCGTCGACGCCGACCATTTCAAGACCATCAACGATCGCCTCGGACACGATTGCGGCGACCAGGCGCTGAAGCTGATCGCCAAGACGATCCAGGGCCAGTTGCGCGGCGCTGACATTGTCGGGCGCATCGGCGGCGAGGAATTCGCGGTCTTTCTTCCCGGCGCCGACGCCTCGCAGTCCTGGCTGGTCGCCGAAGGGATCAGGCGGCGCATCCGCGAGGTGGAGTTCTCCCCCGACGGCCGGCCTTGCCCGCTTTCGGTCAGCATCGGCGGCGTCGCCTTCAACGGTCCCGCTACCTATGCCGACATGTACCGGACGGCGGACAGTCACCTTTACAAGGCAAAGTCGAACGGCCGCGACCAGGTCAGCTTCGCAACGGTCGCGCTGCTTGGCCCGCTGACCGACGACGCCGCGACGGTCCATTGAGACAAGTAGCGAATAGTGAGTAGCAAATAGCGTTGCGCCGGCTGGCGCATGCATTGCCTTCCCTGCTCGCTATTCCCTATTCGCTATTCACTTTACGCAGCATAGCCGCCGAAGCTGCGCGCCACCGGCTTGACCGAGACGGCGGGCTGGGTGGCGGGCCAGAGGATGCCGGCCGTCACCGCGAAGGTGATCAGCGCATCGCGCGCCGCCTCGGGCGAGATCTCGCCGGCTCGCGCCGCTTCGCACGCCTTCACCGCGGCGCCATAGCTCAGCCGACGCCGCGACGGCGGGAATTCGGTCAGGAATTCATGCATGTCGAACAGCGACGCGATCATGCGCTTGTGGCCGGCGCCAACGGTAAGGGCGACCGGGGTGAAGAACATCCTGTCGTGCATGC
>NZ_RZOS01000602.1:0-2819 GCF_004022605.1 Mesorhizobium sp. M4B.F.Ca.ET.089.01.1.1 | reverse complement strand
GATCCGCATGGACTATGCGGATCATCAGCTCGGTCTCGGTGACGTCGGCCAGGCCCTGCTCGACGAAGGTGCGCTTCATCTCGCCCGGCTGCATCATCGGCTGGAAGCAATAGCGGCTGCGCATCTGGCGACCACTTTCGCTGAGCGCGGCAACCGTGTCGATCATCATGCGCATGCCGGGCATGCCGCCGAGATGGTCCCACACAACCGCTGCCACAACGCCGCCCGGCCGCGTCACGCGGCGCATCTCGGCCACCGCCTTGCCGGCCTCCGGCACGAAATGCAGCACGAGCAGCGCCAGCGCGCGGTCGAACGCGTCGTCCGCGAACGGCAGCGCGGTGGCGTCGGCTTGGCTGAAGGTAGTGCGCGGATCGGTGTTGCGTGCCTTAGCCGCCTCGATGAAAACGGGCGAGAAGTCGATGGCCTGGATTTCGGCGACGCCGGCGGATTTCGCCAGCTCGAAGGTCAGGCTGCCGGTGCCGCAGCCGACGTCGAGGATTTTTTCGCCGGCGGCCAGTCCGGCGAAGTCGATGAATTTGGGCGCCAGCCTGCGGCTCCAGCGACCCATCAGCTGCTCGTAGCCGGATGCCTGGTGCACGGTGAAGCTCGACGTCATCTCGCTCTCCCTTCGCTGGCCTCAGGCTAGACCTCGACGGGATCGATGCCAAGCGGTGGCGCAATCGACGCGATCACAGGCAAGGATAGCGTGGTGTGTAACGGCTTCTATGTGGACGACTTCACGGTCGCCACGCTCTCCCGCTCCACCAGCGGGCATTCCAGCTTGGTGATGGGATAGCGGCCGCGGCCCGGCGTGGGCGGCGCTTCCAGCTGCTCGATCGCCCATTGGCCCATCGCCATATGCGGCAGGATCGATGTCGTCAGCGGCGGGAACAGATGGCGGGCGATCTCCTCGTCGTCATAGCCGACGACGGAAATATCCTCGGGGATATGCAGGCCGGCCTCCTTCAGCGCCTCGTAGCAGCCAATCGCGGTGCGGTCGTTCTGGCAGAAGATGGCGGTCGGGCGCTCCTTCAGGGCAAGCAGCTTGACGGTCGCGGCATAGCCGGCGCTGGCCGACCAGTCGCCCTCGACCACCAGCTCCGGATCGAAGGGGATGTCGGCGGTGGCGAGCGCGCGACGATAGCCTTTCAGCCTATCTTGAGCCGCCTGCATCCAAGGCTCGCCGGTGATGGTGGCGATACGGCGGTGGCCATGGCCGATCAGATGCCTTGTCGCGCTCTGGCCGCCGGCGATCTCGGAGGGCACGACGGCCGGGAAGGCATAGTCGGCGGTGTAGCAGTTGAGCAGGATGACCGGGATGTCGAGGCTGTAGAGGAATTCGGGCGCCGCGATCTCGCGGGTGAAGATGGTCATGTAGATCAGCGCCGAGATGCCGCGCCTCGTCAGCGCTGAAATAGCGCGCGGCTCCATGACGGCATCGCCCATGGTCTGCGCGACAAGCAGCACGTTGCCGGCATTCCAGGAGGCCTGGCGCGCGCCCTCGATGGCGACCACCGCCTCGGGGCTGGTGGCGAGCTGGTCGACGGCGAAGCCGATGACGCCGTCCAGCCCCTCGAATGGCGTCACCGGCGGCCGCAGGGCGGAAAACACCGGCGGCGAGTAGCCCAGCGACCGCGCCGCTTCGATCACCCGGTCGCGGGTCTGCTGCGAGAGCCTGATGCCGGGCGAATTGTTGAGCACGAACGACACCGTCGCCTGCGAGCAGCCGGCGGCCCTGGCGATATCGGTCATGGTGACGCGGCCCTTGGGCCTGGCGGCGCGTCGCCTGGACGCCTCCGGGGGATCGCGCAATTCCGTCGGTTCGCTCATGGTCGTTTTCCCAAACCCGGCCAGTTGTTAAGCAAAGGCCGGCAGCAACGGCAAGATGGCTTTCGTGGAAGCGCATTTATCGAAATGCAGCTTGATTATAACTATTACCAAACGCGACGCATTCCGCGCCGGCCGCGCCGCACGCCGACGAAACGACCGGACAAGGTCAGCAAAGCTGACGATTTCCCGTAGAATTTCCGCGCGATGGCCCGCTTTGCCGCTGGCGCTCTTCTTCCTCCCTTGCGCTCCGCTTTGGCTGCCAGATCTCCCGTCCGGCTGTATCGGCCATCCTCAATAACTAATACTATTTACTAATAGCCGTAAGCGTTCTACTGTCAACTCGTCGTTACCGGATCCGGGCTTCCGGCTGGTGGCGTCAAGGCGTGCGATGCGGTGCGCCATCGGGCCGGCAAGCCGCCGGAAGAGGGTCGCCGCACACTCACGAAAATGTCAGACAAATCGGACTATTTACGAACTGCGAATGAGTGTCTAGTGTCTCGGTCGCGGCTGGATTGGCGCCATTTCTAGGTTGCCGGATCTGGGGCCAAACCCTTGAGGAGAGGGGTGCCCGCGCCGCAAGCGACACATTCTGTCTGTGTTTCAAAAGGGAGGTTGAACATGAAATCTGTGATCCGAACTGCGTCCATCGCCGCCGCGGCCCTGGCGCTTGGCCTGTCGGCGAGCGCGATCGCGCGCGCCGACGACAAGCCGACGCTGGCCTTCGTCGTCAACGGCGCATCCGACTTCTGGAAGGCGGCGGAAGCCGGCGTGAAGAAGGCGCAAGGCGAGCTGCCGGACTATAATCTGGAGCTGAAATATCCGGAGCAGTCGTCCGTCGCCATCCAGCAGCGGCTGATGGATGACCTGGTGACGGCCGGCGTCAAGGGCATCATGGTCTCCGCCGTCGACCCCAAGACCTCGACCGACGGGCTGAACAAGATCGCGTCCCAGACGGCGCTGTTCACCACCGATTCGGACGCCCCGCAGAC
>NZ_RZOS01000601.1:0-2819 GCF_004022605.1 Mesorhizobium sp. M4B.F.Ca.ET.089.01.1.1 | reverse complement strand
GGATCTGGCCGTCGCGCAGCTGCACCCATTCGTTGGGCTGCGGTTCCTTGACCTTGACGATCATGTCGGACTTGGCGCCGATGTCACCATCATCGACCGCTCGATCCCACGGCTGCGCCAGCTCGACGACATTTTCGGCGGCCGCGTCCACACCCGCTACTCGACCGTCGAGGCGCTGGAGGAAGAGTGCTTCTCGGCAGACATCGTCGTCGGCGCCGTGCTGATCCCGGGCGCCGCGGCGCCGAAGCTGGTGACGCGCGAAATGCTGTCCGGCATGAAGAAGGGTTCCGTGCTAGTCGACGTCGCCATCGACCAGGGCGGCTGCTTCGAGACCTCGCACGCCACCACCCATGCCGAGCCGACCTACGAGGTCGACGGCGTCATCCACTATTGCGTCGCCAACATGCCGGGCGCGGTGCCGGTCACCTCGGCGCATGCCCTCAACAATGCGACGCTGCATTACGGCCTGCAGCTTGCCGACAAGGGCCTCAAGGCGCTTGTCGACGACCACCATCTGCGCAACGGCCTCAACGTCCACAAGGGCAAGATCACCAACCGCGCGGTCGCCGAAGCGCTCGGCTACGAGCTCGTCGAGCCGAAGGCGGTCCTCGCCGCCTGACAGGCACACGAATGGAGTTCCTCCTGTCGCCCGCCGGCTCCGTCCGGCGGGTTTTTCTTTGCGCGGAACAATTTAGCCAACAAAAAAGCGGAGCCAAAGCCCCGCTTCCTCGATGTTGAGACGTGCCGCCGGTCCATCCGCGGTCGGCAATCGATCAACACTTGCCTTTTAGCAAGTAATTGCGACGGCTATACGACAGTCTTGCCCGACACTCACGCAGATCCGTGGTGCCTTTGTGAAGCACTTCACATTCGGCATTCGAAAACCATGCCTAGTCGCATCGGCCTGCAGGCGGCTTTCTCTTCTGTCGCAGGCTTTTTCCCCAACTGCCCGCCAGCCTATCGGCGGGCATATTTTTTGGAACGCGTCAGGCGCGTTCGATGCGGCACTGGTAGCAATTGTTGCGCGCCGAGCGGACATGGATGTAGGCGATGTCGTCGCGCTCGAGCAGCGTTTCGGCGCGAGCTGCGATGTCCGGCGTCGCTATGACCCCGCCGCTGCCATAGACGATGCGGTCGTTGCGGCCATAGCCACGCACGATGTAGTCGCTGCTCTCGAGCATTTCGGGAAGCGCCGCGTCCTCCGGCGCGCGTTCGCATTCCTGCGCATGCAGGAAGATCGGCCCGGTCTCGGCATAGGGCTGCAGCTCGGGAAACGGCCTGTAGGCCAAAACGAGATAGGCATCGCCCGCGGCGACGTTCTTCAGGCAGTGGCGGCAAGGCACGCCGTCGCCATCGGAGACCTGGCGCTCCGGCCTATGGCCGTACGCGTCCGCCCCGCCGCGCTGCAGGGCTCTCACATTGTCGGTCGGCAGCGCTTTGAACGGGATGGTCAGGGCATGTCTCCGCTATCGCTGACCGGAAATTACGCGGTCCCCGGCACGCTTCCCACCCGATTCCTGCCAAGCAGCGTCAGTCGATGAGCGCGTCGAGCCCGCGCACCAGCGCCTTGCCGACCCAGCCGGTCGCGCCGGCCACTATCGCACGTATCGCCATCGTCGGATCCTCTTGCGCGATCCTCGTTGGCCCTGAACATCAAGCGATAGGGAAAGAGCCCGGCTCATTCAGGCCGGGCTCTTTTTGAACGGCGATCCAGGCGAAGGCCTGACGCGGGGCGCTATCGGATGAAGTCGTCGAAGCGGCGCAAGGTCACCCTGCGGTTGCGCCAGTTCTCCTGCTGTGTCGGCACCAGCAGGAACTCCTCGCCATAGCCGACGGTTTCGAGCGCATGGCCGGGCACGCCGAACTCGCGCACCAGCGTCCGCTTCAACGAGGCGGCGCGCTGCTCCGAGAGGATCTGGTTCGACTGGAAGGAGCCGACCGCATCGGTATGGCCCTCGATCAGTATGCGGGCGCCGCGATCGCGCCGCAGGATGCGGTGCAGTGCATCGGCGATGTTTTCGATCTTGCCGTATTGCGACTCCGAGATCGCAGCCGAGCCGAAGGCGAAGTTGATCGACTGGATGTCGATCGAGCGCGCCATGCGCCTGAGGTCCGGCCGGCGCTTGAATTCGCGGATGGTGACGCGCTGATTGGGGCGCAGCTTCACCCTGGGCGCTGCCTCGAGCTGGCGCTCGATCGTCGCGGCGGAAGGCGTGGTGGCCTGCGCAAATGCAAGGCTCGGCATGGCAAGTGCCGCAATCATGGCAACGGCAAATGTACGTCGGGTCAGCATGTCTTTCTCCTTCGGCCCGTCCTTCTGACGGGCGCGTTGATCTTGCCGACACCTTGGCAAAGTCAGCCTGAAGCGAGGATGAACGAACAGATGCCAAGTTTTCCGACTGGCCAGACATGTCGCTCCGCGCCATGATGATCCCGGAAGAACGCGGCAGCGGTTGACGGAGCTGACGAGGATCCTATGATCACCGGAGGATGCCTGTGCGGCGCAGTCCGCTACGAAAGCAGCGCGGAGCCGATCACCACGCGCCTGTGCTGGTGCCGCTTCTGCCAGTATATCGCGGCCGGCAACGCGGCGGTGAGCGTCTGCTTCCTGACCGCGCGGATCAAGATCGCCGGCGAGACGGGCGACTATGAGAGCGTGGCCGACAGCGGCAACAGGATGCACCGGCGCTTTTGCCCGGCCTGCGGCGTGCATCTCTTCAGCGAGGCGGAGTCGCGCCCGCATCTGATTTTCGTGCGCGCCGGCACGCTCGACGATCCGAATATGATCAGGCCCGCGGCGACGATATGGACGGCCAAGG
>NZ_RZOS01000600.1:0-2819 GCF_004022605.1 Mesorhizobium sp. M4B.F.Ca.ET.089.01.1.1 | reverse complement strand
GGCTTTCCCAGCGCCGTGAAGCCCAAAAGACCGAGACCGGCCGCGGCCAAGGCGACCGTCTTACGGGCTCGAACACGCCTCAGGCGGCTGCCGATCAGATGGATGGAAGGGCGCCGCCTCATGAACGGCCTCCCGTGCCGCCCTGGCCGGAACCGGCCTTGCCATCGCCGGCGATGGAGTGCTGCGGGTGTCCTTTCGACCAATGGTCGAGTTCGTCGATGTGATAGCGGACATAGCGGCCGTGCTTGCGGAATTTCGGGCCGCCGCCCTTGAGCCGCATCTTTTCGAGCGTGCGCTGGGAGAGCCCGATATAGAAGGCGGCTTGGGCTGTGCTGAGAAACGGGCTGCCCTTTTTCGCGCGGGCCGCGCGTTCGTTTTCGTCGTCCATGATGATCCTCGTTTCGCTTCGGACAAGCGAGGGCGAGGATGGGCGAGGGAGATCGTCTCGGGGACGGGCGAAGAGTCGGGGGAGAGTTTTCGCCGCCCTTTAGGGCGGACGGGGTTTGGGTGGAACTCCTGGGAATGAGCCCCGCGCCGGGGCTGCGGCGCGAGGCTCTTATCTCGGCCGGTCAGTCGGCCGGGTTCCAGATGATGGCGTAGGTGTCGTGATCGTCCTGGCCGGCGGCTCGGCCGAGATTGGCGTAGAGCTTGCGCGGTCCGAACTCCGGCGCTGCAATCGACAGGCTCACATAATCCTTGCCGGAAGTCTCGCCGGTGCGGATCCAGCCAGCGCCGACTTCGACCCCTTGCGTAAGCACCCGGAAGTCGGGATGGTTATCGGCGCTCTTGGCCTGGTTGGGGACGATATCGATGTCGGCGCGGACGCTGAGCGTCTTGAACTGGCCCTTGTAGGCGCCGTTTTCCTGCTTGTTGACGTAACCGATCGCGGTCATTTCGAAGTCTCCTTTTGTGGTTTCGCCGGGGACCATCCCCTGCGATGGCGCACCGTAATGGGCGCGTCAGGACCGCCTGAATCCGACAGGGCCGCAGCGACAGTGAAGGACCCGAGCGGGCAGCTTTTTTGTGAGCGAAGCGGCGCGAGGAAGCCGCCGCAGGCGGCGGGGAAAAAAGCTGATGGCGCGAGGGTTTCGGGCGGCCGGACCCGCCCATAGGTCGACAAGCCAGCCGCAGGGATGGTCCTTGGAGAGAGCATGGAGACCGCTCGCCAAGTGCGGTCTGTCAGCCAAGCAGGACGCCGGGATGAAACGGCCTGCAAAGATGCTGCGCCCTTATGCCGGATCGAGATCGTGCCAGCGGGTCGGGCGCCAGAGCAGACATCCGGCATGGTGCGATCTATGAAAGCAGGGCTCGCCAGCGGGAATTTGATACGCGAGGGGGCCAAAGTAAGGCTGGATGAGAAGCCGGTGCTACCTGCAGGTCCAGTGTCATGTGGCGGCGCTCGGGAAACCGCTACGCAATGTAACGCGCTCTTATGAGGCGAACAGACCGGCCCCAAAACCGATCGACCGGTGGTCGGCGCGAAACGCGTCATGCCTGTCCGAAAGCTGACAGTGGCAGAAGACGCATGTCGGGTTCCGCACAATTGACCATGCTGGATTTGTGAGGTTTTCAGGGAGAGCCATGCGTTCACTTCCCAGTGAGCTTTGGCACGGCATTTGCTCTTGATGTGGCAACACGGATCGAAGGTTGACTGCATGCACAAGCGCGAGATGAGCAATGCTCTCCTTTCCTGGAGGCTTGGCAGCAGATTCGATTTGACGTTGCGAGGAGCTTCAGCCGCTCGCGGCGGAAGTGATCTCAAATCTGAAGGCACCGTTGGGGCCGCAGCCATCAAACACATCTTTCTCTTTTTCGCAGCTCGTCTTCAACGCGATGCGGACTTCTTCGCGTCGACGGCGGCCGAAGGTGGAGAAGGGGCTCGACTTGCAAAAAGGAGTTGTCAATGACGTCTTACGTTCGCACCAACAGCCCGGCGCAGGTGCGCTCACTGTCCACCTTTGGCAAGCATCTGCAAAGGAGCGTGCTGACGGCGACGCTGCTTGCCGCGGCTTCGACGGGAAGTGAAGCGCAGCCCTATGTTCGTGCTGACGGCAGCACGACTGACGACTTGGAAGCGGCGCGAGCAAGTTGGCGTCATGACGCCGAATTCAATGGAAATGTGGGGCTCGCAGCCATCAACGCGGATGCCGCGTATGCGTTGGGTTCCACCGGGGAGGGGGCCAGAGCTCCTCGCCTGCCCTCGTCCGTCTTGACGAGTGCCCGCTTACAGCCTACCTCACTATCGCGTTAGCACTCGTCCATCGCGAGTGCTAACAAAAACCCCTCAACAGCGCACCAGGGAAAAATCCGAAAATGGCAAAGTCGAAGTTCCGCCCGCTGCATGACCGCGTGGTCGTTCGCCGGGTCGAATCCGAATCCAAGACCGCTGGCGGGATCATCATCCCCGACACGGCAAAGGAAAAGCCGCAGGAAGGCGAGATCATCGCTGTCGGCTTCGGCGCTCGTGACGAAGCTGGCAAGCTGGTCCCGCTGGACGTCAAGGCCGGCGACCGCATCCTGTTCAGCAAGTGGTCGGGCACGGAAGTCAAGCTCAATGGCGAAGACCTTCTGATCATGAAGGAATCCGACATCATGGGCATCATCGGCTCATATCAGGCCCTTTCGTCAACTGAATTCCCGGGCTCGATTGAAGCCCCTGCCAGGAGCTAAAAATGGCTGCCAAAGACGTAAAATTCTCCCGCGATGCCCGCGAGCGCATGCTGCGCGGTGTCAACATCCTCGCTGACGCGGTGAAGGTCACGCTCGGCCCCAAGGGCCGCAACGTGGCCATCGACAAGTCGTTCGGCGCCCCGCGCATC
>NZ_RZOS01000005.1:0-47234 GCF_004022605.1 Mesorhizobium sp. M4B.F.Ca.ET.089.01.1.1 | reverse complement strand
ATCCTGGGCGCGGCGCTGAAGAAGCAGGGCAACTAAAGCATTCCAGGAAAACCGCGCAGCGGTTTTCCGTCCGGAATTGCTTGAGCCTCTTCGCCCAAGCCAAACAAAAACCCCGCCGGAGCGATCCGGCGGGGTTTTTCTTTTGGCCGCTCGACCGATATCAGGCCCTGCCGTAGAGCGGCACCAGCGTGCCACTCATGGCCATATTGGTGGGCGAGGCGAGATAGGCGATCGCCTCGGCGGCGGCTTCGAGGCTCACCCATTTGGTGAAATCGGCGTCCGGCATGTCGGCACGGTTGGCCGGCGTGTCGAGCGTCGAAGGCGCCACCGCGTTGACCAGTATGCCCTTGTGCTTCAGCTCCTCGGCCATCGCCACCGTCATCGCCGCGACCGCCGCCTTGCTGGCGGCATAGGCGACCATGCCCGAACCGCGCCGCGGATCGAGCCCGGCTCGCGCCGTGACGTTGACGATGCGCCCGGCCGTGCCCGAAGTCAGCATCGAGCGGATCGCGGCACGGCAACAGAGAAAGGTGGTGCGGGCGTTGGTGTCCATCATCTCGGCGAAGGAGGCCGATTCGATCTTCTCCACTGGCGCCATGGCAAAGCCGCCGGCGAGGTGAATCGATCCCCACAGGTCCGCCACCTGGTTGTAGAACGCCTCGACCTTGGTCGAATCCGACAGGTCGACATTGTGCGCCAGCCTGACGCGATCATGGGCGGCGAACGGAAAGTGCGGCGGCGCCGCGGCATGGGCGTTGGGGACATGGCAGACCGCGCCCTGCTCCAGGAGCTTGCCGACAACCGCGCCACCCAGCGCCCCCGTGCCGCCGGTCACCACGATATGCCTGCCGTCCAGTGTTTCCGTCATATTCGACTGCTCCAGTCCATTTCACGCTTGCGCCACGCCGGCGCCGAACCTCGCGCCTTTCGCGCCGTCACTCAACTGAAATTTCGTTGACGCTAATTCACCGTTTCAGTTCGCCGGCCAACCGTCGAGGATCGCATCCCAGAGCAGGCGTTTCTCGGTCGGCGGACGCTCGGCCTTGTGCGTCAGCTTGTGCAGCCAGAAACGATCATGGACCGCGCGATGCGCCGCCTCGTCGAGCGGCTCGAAGAGCAGCCATTGCAGCTCGTGCGGCCGGACGGCGCCGACCTGCGGCCTGGCCAGGAACTCACGCCGAAGCCGCCGATGCAGGAGAAGCGCAGCCTCGAAATGGTAGGGGAACATGAAGTAGTCATGGAGCCCGTCATGGGCCTTCCAGTAGTCGGCCAGGCCGCAAAGAACGGTCTCGACCAACGGGTGCCCCTTGCGGGCGTGAATGAACCAGGTCTCCACGAGCCGGGGATGGCGACCGGTCTCGCGCAGGATGTAGAAATCCTCGCGCTCGATCTCCGGCGGCACAGGCTGCCGCAGCAGGATCGTGGCATCGAGCCATGTCCCGCCATGCCGGGCAAGCAGATCCAATCGGATGAAGTTGGAAAAATGCTGGCTGTTCATCAGCCCACGCCGCCGCTTGTCCCAGATATGGCCGGGCAGGTCGACATGGTCCTCGACGGTCCTGTCGTCGAGGATGACGAGCTGGCGCTCGCCCCTGTGGCGGGCGACCGAGCGCAGGCATGCCTTGACCACCAGCGGCGCCGCCTCGACGCCTTGCGCCCAGTATTGCCAGATCGGACCAAGATCGCCGGGCGCGCCGGAGGAGCACCACCGCGAATGATCGACGGCGATGTGCCGCACCCGATGCAGCCGCTTGCGGGACCAGGTCATGCACAGCTTGGCGGCGCGCTTGCGCAGCGGCCAGGGCAAGAGGCGCGAAGACGCTGCCAGGCGCAGCGGCGCAAGATAGGGAAGCCTGAGCGGGTCGCGGAACGGCACTGCCTCGCTGAAGAACGAGCCCGCCGGGCCATCGCCTGACATCACGGCGCTCAATCCACCGTGACTTCGATGACCCGTGGCTTGCCTGCCGCGCGGGCGCGCCTTAGCGCATCCGCCAGGCCTTCCGTGCCGGCAAGCCGCTCGGCGACGATGCCATAGGCCTCGGCCAGCTTGCAGAAATCCGGCGGCGCGGGAGACACGCCGACCGGCTCGACGCCGACGTCGAGCATCGAGGTCTCGATCTCGCGATAGCCGCGATTGTTCCAGACGACGAAGATGACAGGCGCATCGGCATCGAGCGCCGCGCCGAGTTCCGGCAGGGTGAACTGGAAGCCGCCGTCGCCGGTCAAGCAGACGATGGAGGCCTCGGGCACGGCGAGCGCCGCGCCGATCGCCGCCCCCGGCCCGTAGCCCAGCGCGCCGAAGCCGGTCGCGGCGTTGAACCAGCCGCCCGGCCGGTCATGGTCGTAATAGAGGTTGGCGGCATAGATCGGCTGCGTCGAGTCGCCGACGATGATCGCGCCGGGCAAGGTGTCGCGGATCGTCTCCACGGCGTGCATCTGGCCGGTCAGGGCCGGGCTCAGTTCGGCGAGCGCGGCCTTTCGCACGGCAGCCGCTCGGGCATCGCCGTCCTTTGCGGCGACATGAGCGGTACCGAGCTCGCCCAGCAGGGCACGAAGAGCCTCGGCGCAGTCGGCCTGAATCCCAACCGTCACCGGGCGGCGCACGATCTGGTCGGCGCCGATGTCGATGCGGATCAGATTGGCGGGCAGGACAAAGCCGCCATCGCCATAGCCGTCATAGTCGGTCGGGCCGAACTCGGTGCCGGCGGCAATGACCAGATCGGCGTCCGCCATCAGCGCGCGCACCGGCTTGAGGCTGGGGCTCGCCGGCACGCACAGCGCGTGGCCGTGCAGCAGGCCGCGTGCGTTGGTCGTCTCGACGACCGGGGCGCCGAGCCTCTCGGCCAGCAGCCGCAAGGGCGCCTCGGCCCATTTGGCGCCGCCGCCGGCCAGGATCAGCGGACGGCTTGCGGCCTTGCAGAGCCCTGCTGCCTGCTCGATCGCCGCCGCATCGGGCGACGGCGGCGGCGCATTGCTGAGCGAGGCGACGATGCCATTGCCGGGCTTGACCATGACGTTGGTCGGGATCTCGATATGGACCGGACCGGGACGAGATGACGAGAACAGCGCGAAGGCGCGCTCCAGCACGCCGGGAAGCTCCTCGGCTTCGGTGATCCGGTACGAGAACAGCGCCACCTTCTCCATCATGCCGCGCTGGTCGGGCAGTTCGTGCAGGAAGCCGAGGCCCTTGCCAAGCGTGTCGGTGGCATTGACGCCCGAGATCACCAGCATCGGCACCGAATCGGCGCGCGCCTGGCCCATGGCGGTGATGGTGTTGGTCAGCCCCGGACCGGTGATGACGAAGGCGACGCCCGGCCGGCCACTGGCGCGGGCATAGCCGTCGGCCATGAAGCCGGCGCCCTGCTCGTGGCGCGGCGTGACATGGCGGATCCGCGAACGCGCCAGGCCGCGATAGAGCTCGACGGTGTGGACCCCCGGAATGCCGAAGACCGTGTCGACGCCATGCGCCTCGAGCAGTGTGATGAGCGCTTCGCCGATGGTGGTCATTGTTCTCCTCTTTCCGGCGCAAGGCCGAGTTCGGCCTCGACAGCCCTGATGCCAATCGCCGCCAATTCGTCGGGCGCGAACATCTCGCCCGCCAGGCAGCCTTCGATCCAGAGCCCGTCGATGAGCGCGTTGATCGCGATGGCATGGTGGCGCAGCTGGCTTGCGTCCGGTTTGCGCTGTTCTGCAGCGAGCACTTCGGCCACAACCGCTTCCACCTCGTTGCGAAAACCAAGATAGCCCTCGCGGTGGGCATGGGCCAAGGTCGGATCCGCATTGGCGCGGCCGATGAAGGTTGCCCAGAGCGAAAACACCCGCGCGTCGATGATCGGCGTGCTGAGGTTGGCGGTGACGAAAGCCGCAAGACGCCGGCGCGGCGAGGCGCCTTCCATGGCCAATGCTGCTTTGGCCTGCTCGGTCATGCGGCCGACCAGTGCTGCATATGCCGCCTGCAGCAATTCTTCCTTGCCGGGAAAATAATGCCGGATCAGCCCGGCAGTGACGCCGGCACGCAACGCGATGGTGCGCAAGGTGGCGCCCTGCAGGCCATATTCCGCCACGCTGTCCAGGGTCGCTTCGATCAAATCCTGCCGCCGCCGGTCCTCGCCTTCGCGACGGAACTTGCGGCGGGATGGCGCATTCATTGGCGCAGGATCGGCCGCGTCAGGCATGTCGGCCCGCCTTCGCAAGCGATGCAGAGCGCGTCCGCCTCGAATATCTCAACCGTGCAGCCGGCGGCTTCCATCGCGGCCTTGGTCTTGGGAAAGCCGGCAACGGCAATGACTTTGAGCGGGCTGGTCGGCAGCACGTTCAAGCTGAGGCCGTTCGACGCGGCGAACTCTTCGGCGTCGCCTTCGACCAGCCGGATGCCTCGCGCCTTCAGCATCTGATAGAACGGGGCCGGCAAAAGCGGTGAATAGACCAGTGCGAGGTCGTCGGCCAGCGGACTGATCACCGACATCAGATGCAAGCAAGCCTCTTCGCCCTGCCACAGCGGCAGATCAAAACCGTAGACGGAAATGCCAAGCGGCGTCAGCAGGTTTGAAACCTGCTGGATGCCTTCCTGGTTGGAGCGCACGCCGCGCCCGATCGCGAGCGTGCGGCTGTCCACCCATACGCAATCACCGCCTTCGACCTGGCCAGGGGCCTCGACGCGGCCCAGGATCGGAATGCCCAGTCTGCTGTAGGTTTCCTCATGCAAAGAGGGCTCGCTGGCGCGCAATGACTTGCCCATGGACAGGATCAGCGCGCCGCGGTCGGTCATCAGCGACGGGTCGTGCGTGAACACCGAATCCGACAGGCCGTCGGGCTTGTCCTCTATCCATTCGATTTCGGCGCCGGAAGCCGCCACAAGTTTAGCAAGGACCGCGTGCTGCAAGGCCGCTTTCGCAGGGTTGAAGCCCGCGCCATAGTGCCAGGCAGCCCTGTTGGCGTCACGCATGGCGTTGGCCGCCGACCGCATCAGCACGCGCCGCAGCGGCGCCGCCATGGACTGGGATCCGAAAGCGCTCATCGATGACCTTCTAAGATGAAAAAAACCGAGAAAATTTCATGAAAGGCTATTTATACACTTGCGCAACAAGGCCGCAAGTGCCGTAATGAGCGGGATTGACGGGCTCGCGCTGTTGGGTCCATGCTGAAGTCTGGAGCGGGACAGTGCAGCGTATGTTGATTAGCCGGATGGACGTTCGACGACCTGCCGTAGCCCCTGCAGAGGCCACCTGGTGAGCGCGGTGGAAGCTGCCGCAGCGCGATCCGGCGAGGCGCAGAGCGGCGCCGCCGAAGCCATCCATGTCGAAAACCTGCATAAGAAATTCGGCCAGCTGCATGTGCTGAAGGGCGTGTCGCTGTCGGCGCGCGACGGCGAGGTGATCGCCATCATCGGCGGCTCGGGCTCGGGCAAGTCAACGCTCTTGCGCTGCATCAACTGCCTGGAGAACCCGACCAGCGGCATCATCCGCGTCAATGGCGAGGAGATCAAGCTGAAGGCCGACAGCCACGGCCACACTGTTCCCGCCGACCGCAAGCAGATCGAGCGCATCCGCTCCAGGCTGGGCATGGTGTTCCAGAACTTCAACCTGTGGAGCCACATGACGCTGATCGAGAACGTCATCGAGGTTCCGGTGCATGTGCTGGGCGTCAAGCGCGACGAGGCGATCGCCCAGGCCGAGAAGCTGCTCGCCCGCGTCGGGCTGGCCGAGAAGCGCGACGTCTATCCTGCCTATCTGTCGGGCGGCCAGCAGCAGCGCGCGGCGATCGCCCGGGCGCTGGCGATCAATCCGCGCGTCATGCTGTTCGACGAGCCGACCTCGGCGCTCGACCCGGAACTGGTCGGCGAGGTGCTGAAGGTGATCGGCGACCTGGCCCGCGAAGGCCGCACCATGGTGCTGGTCACCCACGAAATGAAGTTTGCCCGCGAGGTCGCGACGCATGTCGTCTATCTCTACAACGGGCTGGTCGAGGAGGAAGGACCGCCAGAACAGCTGTTCGGCGCGCCAAAATCCGAAAGGCTCAAGCAATTCCTCCGCAACGTCGGCTAGTGCTGGCGTGAGGCGGGGCGAAAACCGGGAACACAACAAAATGGGAGTCCTGAAATGAAGACTGTTCTGAAAGCATTTGCCGCGGCGCTGCTTCTCGGCGTCGCCGCGATGGGCGTGGCCAAGGCCGATCCGGTCAAGATCGGCGTCGCCGCCGAGCCCTATCCGCCTTTCACCTCGCCGGATGCGTCGGGCAAATGGGTCGGCTGGGAGATCGACTTCATCGACGCCGTCTGCGCCGAGGAGAAGCTCGAATGTGTCATCACGCCCGTTGCCTGGGACGGCATCATCCCGGCGCTGACGACCAAGAAAATCGACGTCATCGCCAGCTCCATGTCGATCACCGAAGAACGCAAGAAGACGATCGACTTCTCGGACAAGTACTATAACACGCCGACCGCCATCATCGGCCCGAAGGACCAGAAGTTCGGCGCCGGGCCGGACGATCTCAAGGGCAAGGTCATCGGCGTGCAGGTCTCGACCGTGCATGCCGTCTACGCCAAGAAGCACTTCACCGGGGCGGCGGAAATCAAGGAATACCAGACCCAGGACGAGGCCAACCAGGATCTCGCCGCCGGCCGTCTCGACGCCGTCCAGGCCGATTCGATCGCGCTCGGCGAATTCCTCAAGACGGACCAGGGCAAGGCCTGCTGCGACCTGAAGGGCATGGTGGCCCAGGACGACGAGGTGCTTGGACCGGGCGTCGGCGCAGGCGTGCGCAAGGAGGACACCGACCTGAAGGAAAAGATCAACGCCGGCATCAAGGCGATCCGCGCCAACGGCAAGTACGACGAGATTTCGAAGAAGTACTTCGATTTCGACATTTACGGCGGCGCCGCGCAGTCGAACTGACCGCTGATGAGCGAATGACCACGCGGCGCCTTTGCGCGCCGCGTGGGTTCGCCGCAACCTGTCCATGCAGGCTTTCCGCAGGTGCATCCACCGGGCGGTCCTGGCTCCAGCAATCCGGGGGCGAAGCTGATCGACGCATTTCTTCCGGCCTCGGCGGCCGGCATCATGGAACTCCTCTCACCCGTGCCGCCGGGCTGGGGCGGAACCCTGTTGGTCGGGCTGCTGCATTCGATCGAGATCGCGGTCGGCGCCACCTGCCTCGGGCTTCTGATCGGCACCGGCGGCGCCTATGGCAAGCTCTATGGCGGTCCGGTGGTGCGCGATCTGCTCGCCGTCTATACGACGGTGGTGCGCGCCGTGCCGGAACTGGTGCTGATCCTGCTGCTCTATTATGCCGGCACGGACCTGATCAACCAGGTGCTGACCGCGATGGGCTATCAGCGCGTCGACATCAGCGGCCTTGCGGCCGGCATTTTCGTGCTCGGCTTCGTGCAGGGCGCCTATTCGACCGAGGTCATCCGCGGCGCCATCCTGTCCATTCCGCAGGGTCAAATCGAAGCCGCCCGCGCATATGGCATGCCGCCAAGCCTGCTTTTGCGACGCATAACGCTGCCGGCGATGCTGCCGTTTGCCATTCCCGGCCTTGCCAATCTGTGGCTGATCGCCACCAAGGACACGGCGCTGCTGGCAGTCGTCGGCTTCTTCGAGCTGACGCTTGCCACGCGGCAGGCCGCGGGCGTCACCAAGGCCTATCTCACCTTCTATGTCGCGGCGGGCGCTCTCTACCTTATGCTGTCGCTGTTCTCCAACTTGATCATCGGCCGCGTCGAGGCGTGGGCGCGGCGCGGCATGCCTTCGGTCAAGGAGGCGCGCTGATGGCCAACGAAGCCGTCGTCATCAACGCCGTGGCACGCGCCTCGCTGTGGCTGCAGCCGCATCGCGTCGTGCTGATCCTGATCGCGCTGGGCCTGGTCCTCGGCGCCGCCTTCTTCATGCGCTGGGACTGGCTGCCGCAATATTGGGAAATGGGTCTCATCGGCATCTGGCGGGCGCTGTGGATCCTGGCCGTCACCTGCACGCTGGGCTTCCTGCTGGCGGCGCCGCTCGGCCTGGCGCAGGCCGGCGGCCCGTTCTGGTTCGCCATGCCGGCCAAGGTGTTCTGCACCATCATCCGGGGCACGCCGCTGTTGCTGCAGCTCTGGCTGCTCTACTACGGCCTCGGTTCGCTGTTTCCGCAATATCCATGGATTCGCGACTCCTGGATGTGGCCCTATCTCAGGCAGGCTTGGCCCTATGGCGTGTTGGCGCTGACCTTGTCCTTCGCCGGCTATGAGGGCGAGGTCATGCGCGGCGCCTTCGCCGGCGTGCCGAAGGGGCAACTGGAAGCGGCACGCGCCTTCGGCATGAGCCGCTGGAAGATCTTCCGCCGCATCTGGCTGCCGCAGGCCTTCTACAGGGCGCTGCCGACGCTGACCGGCGAAACGGTGCTGCAGTTGAAGTCGACGCCGCTGGTGGCGACGATCAGCGTCATCGACATCTTCGCCGTCTCGTCCAAGGTGCGGCAGGATACCTACCTCACCTATGAACCCTTGCTGCTGCTGGCGTTGATCTATATGGCCATCACCGGCATTCTCGTCTTCGCCTTCAGCCGGATCGAGGCGCGGATTCCGGTCAAGATCGGGTAGGAATTAGTGAGTAGTCATTAGGGAGTAGGACACAGGCGCTCGCTTCCACTACTCACTAATCCCTACTCGCTACTCACTAAAGGCACTGCAATGCAACTCAGTCTCGACCAGGCAACAGGACTGTGCCGGATGGCGGCGCTCGGCGCCGGCGCCAATGAGGAAAACGCACAGTCGCTCGCCGCCTCGATCGTCGCGGCCGAGGCGGAAGGGCTTGTCGCGGTCGGACTGTCGCATTTCATCGATTATCTCGAAGCGATCGAAGCCGGTCGTATCGACGGCAATGCCGATCCGGTCATCACCAGGCCGGCGCTCGCGGTCTATCTTTCCGACGCGCGCGGCGGCCTCGCCCATACCGGCTTTGACCGCACGGTCGAGGATCTCGCCAAGGCGGCAAAACTGTTCGGCGTCGCCATCTTCTCGCAGAAGAACGCTTACACCTGCGGCGCGCTCGGCTATTTCACCGGGCGGCTGGCGGCACAGGGGCTGGTGTCTTTCGCCGCCACCAACGGGCCGGCGGTGCTGGCCGGCTCCGGCTCGGTGAAACCGGTCTACTGCACCAATCCGATGTCGTTTGCCGCTCCGTCCGCCGACGGATCGCCGCTCGTCATCGACCAGTCGTCAAGCGCCACCGCCTTCGTCAACATCCGCAAGGCGGCCGAGGAGGGCAGGAAAATCCCCGAAGGCTGGGCGCTGGACGCCACCGGCAACCCGACCACAGACCCGGCGGCCGCCATGAAAGGCGCCATGCTTGCCTTCGGCGGCCAGCGCGGCGCCAACATCGCGCTGATGGTCGAAGTCCTGGCGGCGGGCCTTTCCGGCGCCAACTGGTCGCTTGACGCGCCCTGGTTCACCGGCGGCCCGGACAGCCCGGGAACGGGCTTGTTCGTGCTCGCCGTCGAGCCCAAGCTGCTCGACCCCGATTTCGAGCAGCGCATGCGTGACCAGCTCGACCGCCTGCGCCGCCGCTATGGCGTGCATGTGCCGGGCCGCGCCCGGGCGGAGGCGGCGGAGAAGGCCGTGGCGCGCGGCATCAATGCGCCCAAGGCGGTGATCCAGCGCATCTCCGAATTCGCCGAGCGCTATTCGGCTTGAGCAAGTCATCAAACGGCCCAGGCCTGCCGGCGATAGGCACCCTTGCAGCGGGTTCGGTCTGTGCCTAACATAAGCACAGACAGAAAAGACTGTTTCCATGAATACCCGCTTTGCCGTTGCCGTCCATATTTTGACGTTCCTTGAGAGCCAGGCCGGCGCGCCGGCTACGTCGGAATTGATCGCGTCCAGCGTCAACACCAACCCAACCCTGATCCGTCGGCTTCTGTCGCAGTTGGCCAAGGCGGGACTGACAACATCGCAGATGGGGTCCGGCGGCGGGGCGCTGCTTGCCCGACCGGCGAGTTCCATCACACTTCTCGATGTCTGGCGCGCAATGGATGCGGCGCAGGAGGTGTTTGCCATGCATGAGGCGCCGAACCCGATGTGTCCTGTCGGCAGAAACATCAAAAGGACGCTCGGACTAAGAATCGCGAGGGTCCGCTCGGCAATCGATGCCGAACTGGCCAAAACCACGATCGCCGCGATGGCCAGCGATGTTTCCCTGAACGCAGAAGAGCGCCTCACAGCGCTGCCCTGACCCGGCCGTCACGCTGAGAAATCGGCTTGACGCCAATATGTATCCATATTAGTCACATAAATGTGCAACTAATTTGGATACATATATGACTCCTTCAGCTCGCCGACACATGGCCGCCCTGGCGCTCGGCATCACCGCACTTGCCACGCTTTCGGCCGTCATACCCGCAAACATCGCCCTTGCTCAAACGGAGACCGCTATGTCGATTCAGAAGAAGCAGGTCGTGGACCTGCTCAAAGCCATTGAAACCGCGGCCGCCGAGACGGTCGGCGTGATCAATCCCGACAAGTACATCCAGCACAATCTCGGCGCGGCCGACGGCCTTGTTGGCTTCGGCGCCCTGCTTGCGGCGCTGCCTCCGGGCTCGGCGAAAGTGAACACGGTACGTGTGTTCCAGGACGGCGATCTGGTCTTTGCCCACACCGCGTACGACTTTTTCGGTCCGAAGATCGGCTTCGACATCTTCCGCTTCGAGAACGGCAGGATCGTC
This sequence comes from Mesorhizobium sp. M4B.F.Ca.ET.089.01.1.1, assembly GCF_004022605.1. Lineage (NCBI taxonomy): Bacteria > Pseudomonadati > Pseudomonadota > Alphaproteobacteria > Hyphomicrobiales > Phyllobacteriaceae > Mesorhizobium > Mesorhizobium sp. M4B.F.Ca.ET.089.01.1.1. The sequence continues at coordinate 36,536 of NZ_RZOS01000005.1, read as the reverse complement.
GAGCATTGGGACAATTTGCAGGAGACCGCCGGTCCCAATCCGAGCGGCCGTACGATGATCGACGGGCCGACCGAATTGAAGGATCTCGACAAAACCGAAGCCAACAAGGCGCTCGTCAGCGCATTCGCCTATGACATTCTTGTCAATGGCCGCATGGACAGGCTTGCCGGCTATTTCGATGGCAACGGCGAAAGCTACCGCCAACATAATCCGCAGATCGCCGACGGCCTTTCGGGGCTTGCCGCGGGGTTCGCGGCCTTGGCGGAAGCCGGAATTGCAATCAAATACGATCGCATCCACAAGGTGCTTGGAGAAGGCAATTTCGTCCTGGTCGTGAGCGAAGGCTCTCTCGGCGGAAAGCCGACTTCCTACTACGACCTGTTCCGCGTCGAGAATGGCAAGATTGCTGAGCATTGGGACACGATCGAGGCGATCCCGCCGAAGGCTGAATGGAAGAATGGCAACGGCAAATTCTGAGATCGCCTAGCGTTGAACCTTTTTGCCCGACGCCACGACCCATGCATGCCGGGGTGGGTGCCCGGCCGGTGGCATACAGTCGAATGTGTCCAGGGCTGAGGCGGGGCGTGTTTGCTTCACGCCAAACTTGATGCCGTCTCAGGTCAGGCCGTCTCGTCAGACCCTGTTTCGGCGCGTTCGTCACCCGGAAAACCCCGCTTCGGCGGGGTTTTCTGCGTTTCGGGCCTGACGCTTCTTCGTCATCCGCGGCGGCAACGGCCAATCGGTCGACGCGCGTATCGGCAGGGCGTTCTGACGAGGGCCGAAACAAGCTCGTGATTGGCTCCGCCTGGCCTTTGCCTTTGACGCGAAACCGACTATGAAACGGCTTCAGCCAGCCTGAGTATTGGGCTCAAGACCATCGGGAAAGCGCGCCGGAGCCAGCCATGACCGAAATCCTGCAGATCCCAAAGCTCGTCGTCGTCTTCGGCGGCTCCGGCTTTGTCGGCCGTCATGTCGTGCGGGCGCTGGCCAAGCGCGGCTATCGCATCCGGGTGGCGTGCCGCCGTCCCGACCTGGCCGGCCATCTGCAGCCGCTCGGCAATGTCGGCCAGATCCAGCCGGTGCAGGCCAATGTGCGGGTGCGCTGGTCGATCGACCGCGCCGTGCAGGACGCCGACCATGTCGTCAACCTGGTCGCCATACTGCATGAGAGCGGACGGCAGAAATTCGGCGCCGTGCACGAATTCGGCGCCCGCGCCGTGGCCGAGGCCGCGCGCTCGGTCGGGGCCGGCCTCACCCATATCTCGGCGCTGGGCGCCGACCTCAATTCGGCATCCGTCTACGCGCGCACCAAGGCGCTCGGCGAGAAGGCGGTGCTGGAGACGATCAGCGACGCCGTGATCTTCCGGCCCTCGATCAATTTCGGCCCCGAGGACAGCTTCTTCAACCGCTTCGCCAACATGGCGCGCTACTCGCCGGTGTTGCCGCTGCTCGGCGGCGGCCAGACCAAGTTCCAGCCGGTCTATGTCGGCGATGTCGCCGAAGCCATCGCGCGCTCCGTTGACGGCAAGGTCGAGGGCGGCCGCGTCTATGAACTCGGCGGGCCGCAGGTGCTCACCTTCAAGCAGTGCATGGAAGAACTGCTCACCGTGATCGACCGCAGGCGGATCCTGGCGCCGGTGCCGTGGTGGGTGGCGAACCTGCAAGCCTCGATCCTCGGCCTGCTGCCCAACCCGCTGCTGACCAAGGACCAGGTGCTGCAGCTTCGCGAGCACAACATCGTGTCCGATCAGGCCGCTAGGGAAAACAGGACGCTTGCGGGCCTTGCCATCCAGCCGCAGTCGATCGGAACCATATTGCCGAGCTATCTCTGGCGCTTCCGCGCCGCCGGCCAGTTCCAGCGCAAACCCGCGGCCTGACCACAAGTCTGGACGGCTACGAGCCTCGCGCGGTGACCTGCATCGGCAGGCCGCCCTGCGGCTGCGTCGTCAGCTTCTGCACCGGCCATGGCCTGGTTTCGGCGGTGCTGTCGAAACGGAAGCGCGACAACAGGATGGCGAGCGCGATGATCGCTTCCTGCATGGCGAAGCTGGCGCCGATGCAGACGCGCGGGCCGGCGCCGAACGGCAGATACTGGAAGCGGTCGATCCGGTCGCGGTTTCCGGGATGGAAGCGCTCCGGCATGAAGGCGTCCGGCCTGCCCCACAGCTTGCGGTGCCGATGGACGACCCAGGGCATCACCAGCACGGCGGCGTATTTGGGTATGTGCAGGTCGTTCCAGGTCTCCGGCTCGATCGGCTCGCGGTTGATCGACGGCGCCGGTGGATAGAGCCTGAGCGCCTCCTCGAAGGCGGCGCGGGTGAGCGGCATGGCGTCCAGCCATTTCGTCGGATCGGGCTCGCGCGCCAGCACGTCGTCGATCTCGCGCTCGATCTTGTCGCGCTCCCAGGGCGCCTCGGCCAGGCAATAGAGCGTCCAGCCGAGCGCGCGGGCCGTCGTCTCGTGGCCGGCGCCGATGAAGGTGATGATGTTGTCCTCGACTTCGGCGCGGGTCAGCCCGTCCGGCCCCTCGGCCCTGAGCAGAAGCGTCAGGAAATCCTGCGGCGCATGATCGGGGTCGCGCTTCAATCGCTCCTCTCGCATCCTGACGGTGCCGGCGACGATGTCGCGGAAGTAGGCCATGGTCCTGCGGCCGCGGATCCGGGTGAGGCGCGGCAGCCATAGCGGAGCGCGCAAGAGGTCGAGCGGATCGACGCGGCCCATGGTCTCGAACAGGCGGTCGATCTCCTTGGCGAAGCTGCCTGGCTCGCCGGCGATCTCGCCGGAAAACAGCGTCTCGGCGAGGATGTCGAAGGTGAGCAGCGTCATGTCATGGGCGACGTCGGTGGTGCCGCCCGCCTCGTAGCGGGCGACGAACTCCAGCGTGCGCTTCAGCATCGGCTGGGCGAAGCCGAAAATGTGACGCGGCGTGAACACCGGCGCCATCGCCTTGCGCGAGCGCTTCCACACCTCGCCCTCGGCGGTGAGCAGGCCGTCGCGCAGGATCGGGCGCAGGATCATCTGGCGCACCGTCGCCATCTTGTAGTTGCGGGCATTGTCGACCAGCACATGGCGGATGAGGCCGGGGTCGTTGGCGATGACCAGCGGCCCGCCGACGCCGTTCACCGAGATCCAGGGTTCGTTGTAGGTCGGCTCGCCCCACAGTTCGAGCGGGTTGCGGTAGACGATGCGCATCATCTGCAGCGTCGAGGGCGGCGAGGTGCGCGGCTTCGGCGCCGGCGGCACGAAGGGGGCGGGCTGGGTGTCCATCGGCTTGCTCCGCTTGTCGCCTCGAATGTAGTGCCTGCCCCGCCCGGCGTCCATGCGGCCGAAGGGCCAGCCGTGATCGCCCTCGCCTCCGCAATGTCCGCTCTCCGGAATGTGACCGTCCGCTCGCCACGGCTTCTTGCCGCCCGCCGCCGCATGCCTTAGGGGGCAGTCACCGACAGATACCTGGCCGCAGGAGCCCGCCTTGAAACACCGGTTGAACATCATCATCGGCAGCACGCGACCGGGCCGGGCCGGGCCGGTCTTCGCCCATTGGCTGGACGGCTTCGCGCGCGAGCATGGCAAGTTCGAGCCGGTGCTGACCGACATCGCCGCATTCGACCTGCCGATACTGGATGAGCCGCACCACCCGAGGCTTGCCAAATACGAGAAGGACCACACCAAGGCATGGTCGAAGGCGATCGATGCCGCCGACGCTTTTGTCTTCGTGGCGCCGGAGTACAACTATTTCGTTGCGCCGGCGATCGTGAATGCGGTCGACTATCTCTCGCGCGAGTGGAAGTACAAGCCCGCCGCCATCTTCAGCTATGGCGGCGTCTCCGGCGGCCTGCGCGCGGCGCAAGCCGTCAAGCCGCTGCTGACATCGGTGGGCGTAATGCCGATTCCCGAGGGCGTTGCCCTGCCGCTCTACCAGAAGCTGCTCGAGAGCGACGGCTCTTTCCGGCCGAGCGAGCAGGTGCAGGGCGGCGCCAAGGCCATGCTGGACGAGCTGTTGCGCTGGAGCGAGGCGCTGAAGCCGCTGCGCGCCGGCTGAGGCTCATTCAAGGCCGAACTACCCGGCTTGTTCGCGCCATAAAGAGATGAAATGCTCCGGCAGATGACCGGCCGGGGCGGTTTGGACTTTGCGTTTTCTTCTTGCGCTATTGCTGATCCTTTGGACGAGCGCCGCCGCCCTGGCGGAGCGGCGCGTGGCGCTGGTCATCGCCGATGACGACTACCGGCTGATCCGGCCGCTCGCCAACCCCGTCAATGACGGCGAGGCGATGGAAGGCGCGCTGAAGAAGCTCGGCTTCGAGGTGGTGCTCGAGACCAACCGGGACCTGCGCCGCACGCGCCGCGCGCTCGACGATTTCCGCGAGGACGCCAGGGGCGCCGACGTGGCGCTGGTCTATTTCTCCGGCCATGGCGTCGAGATCTCCGGCGACAACCGCCTGCTGCCCGTCGATGCCGATGCCTCCTCGCTCGACGCGCTGGAGAAGACCAGCCTGCCGCTGGAGGAGGTGCGCGAAGCGGTCGCCGCCACGGCCAAGGTCGGGCTGATCGTGCTCGACGCCTGCCGCAGCGATCCCTTCGCAGGCGCGGGCAGCGAGGGGCGTGGCGCGACGTCGCTGGCCAAGGACGCAGCCGACAAGGTCCGGCCGGGCCTCGGCCGCGTCGGCCGGGCGGAGAACATCCTGTTCGCCTTTGCCGCCGCCCCCGGCGAGACGGCCGCCGACGGAACCGGCCAGAATTCGCCCTTCACCGCGGCGCTGACGAAATACCTCGGCACCGACGGGCTCGAAATCCGCTCGGTGCTGACGCTCGTGCAACAGGAAGTCTACGACCTCAGCCGCGGCAAGCAGCTTCCCTATGTCGAAAGCGGCCTGCCACAGCTCTTCTTCGCCGCCTCGACCAAGGAGCAGTTGCCGGAGCGCGAGCGGCTGCTGCTGGCCATGGCCGACGTGACGCCGCAGATGCGCGGCGAGGTCGAGCAGATCGCCAGCGACGCCGACATGCCGCTAGCGCCGCTCTATGGCGCGCTGATCAGCACCGACACCAGCCACCTTTCCGCCGAAAGCCTGAACGCCAGGCTGCGCGAGGCGGCGGATGCCTTCGTCAAGGTGCGCGGCGAGATGAAGACGCTCGCCTCGGACGACCCGCAGGTGACGGCGCTGCGCCGGCAGGCCGAGGAGCAGCTCTCGCTCGGCGCGTTCGACGCGGCGCGTGAAAAACTCGCGGCGGCGGCCGAGATCGACAGCACCTCGCGCAAGGCGCTGAAAGCCAATTTCGTCAGCCGCACGCTGTCTGAAGCCGCAACGCGCTATCTGTCGGCGGGCGCGGCGCGCGCCGACCTCGACTACACCGCGGCGATCAGGGACTACGAGGAGGTGCTGTCGCTTTTTGGCGAGGCCGGGCAGTCGGCGCTCAAGCTCGACGATGCCGACCGCCAGATCCGCACGCTGGACGAGCTCGGCAAGCTCTACATCACTGTCGGCAACACTGCCGCCGCGGGTCGCGCTTACGAGGCGCTGCTGGCCAATCTCGAGCAGCGCGTGCGCCAGGAGACCGACCCCAGCGTGCGGCGCGACCTCGCCGTCAGCCACACCAAGCTCGGCAATGTCAGGATGACGCAGGGCGACCTGCCGGGGGCGCTGGAGAACTACCAAACGGCGCGAACGATGCTGTCGGAACTGACGGCGGCCGATCCCGGCCGTCTGGATTGGTTCGGCGACCTTGCCATGAACGACGACAAGATCGGCAATGTGCTGGTGACGCAGGGCAATCTGGCCAGTGCCGCGCAAGTCTATCAGGAAAGCCTGTCGATCAAGAAGGAACTGGCCGGCCATGAGCCGGAGCGCGACGACCTGCAGCGCGAGCTGACGATCTCCTATGACGAAATCGCCGGCCTTGCCCGTAGCGCCGGCCGGCTGGACGATGCGCAGACGTCCTATGAGGAAAGCCTGCGGATCCGGCTGGCACTGGCCGCGAAGCAGCCGGACGACGCCGAGCGGCAGCGCGACGTCTCGGTCAGCCATGACACGATCGGCGACTTGAAGCGCGAGCGCGACGATGCCGCCGGCGCGCTCGCCGCCTACCGGGACAGCCTGGAGATCGTCGAGCGGCTGGCAAGCCGCGACCCCGACAATACCGAACTGCAACGCGACCTGTCGGTCGGCAACACCAAGGTCGGCAATGCGCTGAAGGACCAGGAGAACTGGCCGGCGGCGCTTTCTGCCTACCGGCAGGCGCTGGCTCAGGCCCAGGCGCTGGCCGACAGCGATCCGGACAATACGGAGTGGCAGCGCGACCTATCGGTCAGCCTGGAAAAGGTCGCCGGCGTGCTCGCCATCCAGGGCGACCGCAAGGGCGCGCTGAAACTCTATCTCGACAGTTTCACCATCGTCGACAGGCTGGCCAGGCTCGATCCCGCCAATTCCGACTGGCAGCGCGACCTGTCGATAACGCTGTCCGAGATCGGCATGCTGAAGGCCAAGCAGCGCGACATCAAGGGTGCGCGCAAGGCCTTCGAGGACAGCCTGGATATCCGCCAGCAGCTTGCCCAATCCGACCCCGAAAACGCCACCTGGCAGCGCGACCTGGTGGTCGCGATGATCGACTATTCTCAGGTCGCGACGAACCCGAAGGCCGTGCTTTCCGAGGCGCTCGAGCGGACGCTGGAGCTCGATCGCAGCGGCCGGCTGGCGCCGCGATACAAGTTCATGATCAAGTTTCTCCAGGATCGGCTGGCCAGGACAAAATAGCCTGCGGCGGGGCTAGCTCCGGACAGCCGGCTTTCCCGCCCGGAAATGCCGGCAAACCTTGGAAAAACCGGCATTTGCGCCTATATCTAGGACATCAAAACGGCGCGATTCGGAGCCAGTTTCCAGCGCTGGACCAGCAGCCATCAATCAGACAGGTTTTCATGAGCGATCAGACTGAAAGCGCCAATGGCGCGGAAGCCGAGTACGGCGCCGATTCCATCAAGGTTTTGAAGGGGTTGGATGCCGTCCGCAAGCGGCCGGGCATGTATATTGGCGACACCGACGATGGCTCTGGCCTGCATCACATGGTCTATGAGGTGGTGGACAACGCCATCGACGAGGCGCTGGCCGGCCATGCCGACCTGGTCTCGGTGACGCTCAACCCCGACGGTTCGGTCACCGTCATCGACAATGGCCGCGGCATTCCGACCGACATCCACCCCAGCGAAGGCGTCTCGGCGGCCGAAGTGATCATGACGCAGCTGCATGCCGGCGGCAAATTCGACCAGAACTCCTACAAGGTATCTGGCGGCCTGCACGGCGTCGGCGTCTCGGTGGTCAACGCGCTCTCGGCCTGGCTGAAGCTCAAGATCCGCCGCAATGGCGAGATCTTCGAGATGGGCTTCACCCACGGCAATGCCGACGCGCCGCTGAAGGTCACCGGCAGCTACGCGCAGGACAAGCAGCCGGGTACCTATGAGGGCCGCAGCGGCAGCGAGATCACCTTCTTCCCGTCGGCCGAGACCTTCACCATGGTCGAGTTCGACTATGGCACGCTGGAGCACCGGCTGCGCGAGCTCGCCTTCCTCAATTCAGGTGTACGCATCGTGCTGACCGACGCCCGCCATGCCGACCTGGTCCGTCACGAGTTGCACTATGACGGAGGCCTCGAAGAGTTCGTCAAATATCTCGACCGGGTCAAGAAGCCGCTGATCCAGACGCCGATCGCGATCCGCGCCGAGCGCGACGGCATCACCGTCGAGGTGGCGATGTGGTGGAACGACAGCTACCACGAGAATGTGCTGGCCTTCACCAACAACATCCCGCAGCGCGACGGCGGCACCCATCTGGCCGGCTTCCGCGCCGCGCTGACCCGGCAGATCACCGGCTATGGCGAATCCTCCGGCCAGACCAAGAAGGAAAAGGTTTCGCTCACCGGCGACGACTGCCGCGAGGGCCTGACCGCCGTTCTCTCGGTCAAGGTTCCGGATCCGAAATTCTCCTCGCAGACCAAGGACAAGCTGGTCTCCTCCGAAGTCCGTCCGGTCGTCGAAAGCCTGGTCAACGAAGCGCTGGGCACCTGGCTCGAAGAGCATCCGAGCGAAGGCAAGGTGGTGGTCGAGAAGGTGATCCAGGCGGCGGCTGCCCGCGAGGCGGCGCGCAAGGCACGCGACATCACCCGCAAGAGCACGCTCGGCGTCACCTCGCTGCCCGGCAAGCTTGCCGACTGCCAGGAACGCGATCCGGCGAAGTCCGAGATCTTCATCGTCGAGGGCGACTCGGCCGGCGGCTCGGCCAAGGGCGGCCGCTCGCGCCAGAACCAGGCGATCCTGCCGCTGCGCGGCAAGATCCTCAACGTCGAGCGGGCCCGCTTCGACCGCATGCTCTCGTCCGACATGATCGGCACGCTGATCACCGCGCTCGGCACCTCGATCGGCAAGGACGAGTTCAACGCCGACAAGCTGCGCTACCACAAGATCATCCTGATGACCGACGCCGACGTCGACGGCGCGCACATCCGCACGCTGCTGCTCACCTTCTTCTTCCGCCAGATGCCGGAGCTGATCGAGCGCGGCCATCTCTACATCGCCCAGCCGCCGCTCTACAAAGTGACGCGGGGAAAGAGCTCGCAATACCTCAAGGACGAAAGCGCCTATGAGGAATACCTGATCGATTCCGGGCTGGAGGAAGCCTCGCTGACGCTGGGCTCGGGCGAGGTGCGGACCGGCCAGGACCTGCACAGCGCCATCGACGATGCGCTGGCGGTGCGCCAGCTGATCAACGGCCTGCACACGCGCTATAACCGCAGCGTGGTCGAGCAGGCGGCGATAGCGGGCGCGCTGAATGCCGATGTGCTTGCCGATCTCGGCCGCGCCAACGCCATGGCCGAGCGCGTCGCCAAGCGCCTCGACCTGATCGCCGAGGACACCGAGCGCGGCTGGACCGGCCGGCTGTCGACTTCCAATGACGGCGTCGGCGGCTATGTGTTCGAGCGCACGGTGCGCGGTGTGAAGGAATTCGTGCAGCTCGACGCCGGGCTGATCAATTCGGCCGACGCGCGCCAGCTCGACCGCTATGCCTCGCGCCTTACCGAGGTCTACAGCGAGCCGCCGGTGCTGCGCCGCAAGGAGGTCTCCGAGACCATTGCCGGGCCGCTGGCGCTGCTCAACGCGGTGTTCGCGACCGGCCGCAAGGGCCTGACCATGCAGCGCTACAAGGGCCTGGGCGAGATGAACGCCGAGCAGCTGTGGGAAACCACGCTGGACCCGAACGTCCGCTCGCTGCTGCAGGTCAAGGTCACCGACGCCACCGACGCCGACTCGCTGTTCTCGCGACTGATGGGCGACGAGGTGGAACCGAGGCGCGAGTTCATCCAGGACAATGCGCTGTCGGTCGCCAATCTGGACATCTGAAGCCGGCTTATCTTCGTGCCTCGGCGAAGCAAATTGCTCGCCGAGGTACCGATTTAACTAACGGGTCGACTTCTCGATTGCGCTCAAGGTGGAGAGTCGGCCGGCCGGTCTACCAGCCCTATCCTGCATCGACGCCGAACATCTCCCTCGCCTGCTCGGCCGTATAGTAGCCCAGCCTGACATCCTCGGCGACCAGCTTCGGGTCACGCTCGCCCGGATCGCCATAGCCGCCGCCTCCCGGCGTGCCGACGCGCACGCGATCGCCAGCCTTGAGGGAAATGTCCTGCTCCTTGGACAGATGCGGCGGCACATGCGCCTCGCCGCCTCGGAACACGGTCACCGTATTGGGCGCGCCGTCCTTGCCGCCGAGCGCGCCTTGCGGGCCGAAGCGGCCATGGTCCATGACGAAGGAGGCGCGGGCATCGCCGCGCAGGATCTCGACCTCGTAGGCCAGACCGAAGCCGCCACGCTGCTTGCCGGCGCCGCCCGAACCTTCGCGCAGCGCATAGTGGCGGTAAAGCACCGGAAAAGCCTGCTCCATGATCTCGACCGGCGGCGATTTGGAGATGCCGATCGTCGAGCAGCCATTGGTGAGGCCGTCATGGCCGGCATTGCCGCCATAGCCGCCGCCGGAGATCTGGTACATGACATAGTCGCGACCGCGCGCCGGATCGTTGCCGCCGAGCGCGAAATTGCCGCTGGAGCCGGCGGGAGCCGCCGTCACCTTGTCGGGCAGCGCCTGCACCATGGCCGCGAACACGGCCTCGGCGATGCGCTGTGAGACCTCCGCCGCGCAGCCCGAGACCGGACGCGGATAGCGGGCGTCGAGGAAGGTCCCCTCCGGCCGCTTGACGTCGAGCGGCTCGAAGGCGCCGGCGCTGATCGGCACATCCGGGAAGATATGGCGCATGGCGAGATAGACCGACGACAGCGTCGTCGCCAGCACGCTGTTCATCGGCCCGGCGCAGGGTTTCGAGGAGCCGGCGAAGTCGAAGGTGAGCGTGTCGCCCTTTTTCTCGACGGCGAGCGCAATCGTCAGCGGCTCGTTTACCACGCCGTCGGAATCGACGAAGGCCTTGGAGCGGTAGACGCCGTCCGGAATGGCGGCGATGTTGGCGCGCATCTGGTCGGCGGCGCGGCGGCGCAGCTCGGCGATCGCCTCGACAACCGTTTCATCACCGTAACGATCGAGGATTCCGTTGAGCCTATCCTGCCCGATCAGCAGTGCCGCGGCCTGGGCGCGGATATCGCCGATGCGCTGGTCGGCGACGCGGATGTTGGAGCAGATGATGGCGTAGATCTCCGGGTCGAGCACTCCCTTCTTGAACAGTTTCACCGGCGGCAGCCGCAACCCCTCCTGCTCGACGGCGGTGGCCGAAGCGGAAAAGCCGCCCGGCACCGAGCCGCCAATATCCGGCCAGTGGCCGGTGTTGGACAGCCAGCAGAAGATCTTGTCGCCGCGGTAGACGGGCATGACGAAGCGCACGTCCATCAGATGGGTGCCGCCGAGATAGGGATCGTTGACGATGTAGATGTCGCCCGGTTCGGGCGCCAGGCAGCGGCCGTCGGCGATCATCTCGATCACGGTTTTCGTCGAATACTGCATGACGCCGACGAACACCGGCAGGCCCTGGCTGCCCTGCGCGATCAGCGAACCGTCGACCGCCGAATAGATGCCGTCGGAGCGGTCGTTGGCCTCGGCGATGACGGGCGAGAAGGCGGCACGCGAAAACGTCAAATCCATCTCGTCGCAAACCTGCTGCAGCGCCGCCTGCAGCACCGAAAGCGTGATGGTGTCGAGCGTGCTCATCTCAGGCCTCGCCGATGTCGATGATGATGTTGGCGTCGGCATCCGCGCGTGCCGTGTCGCCGGGCTCGAGCACGGTGGTGGCGTCCATCTGTTCGAGGATCGCCGGTCCTTCGATGACGGCATCGAGCGGCAGTTTTTCGCGGGCATAGACCGGCGTGTCGTGCCAGGTGCCGTGATACCATACCGGCCGGGTCTCGCGCCGGGCTTCCTCAAGCGTCGCCGCGCGCCCCGCCGGGTCGATCAGCCGCGACAGATCGATCGCCGGGCGCACGCCGGTGACCGAGGTGTTGAGGTTGACGAGGTTGGCGCGGATCTCCGGCAACTCGACCTTGAAGCGGGCGAAATAGGCTTTTTCGAACAGAAGCTGCAGCGTGGCGCGGGTCACGGTAGACGATGGCAGCGGCACGTTGATGATGTGCGTCTGGCCAACGAACTGCATGTCGGCTGAGTGGGTGACGCGGATCGTGTCCGGCTTCACCGCTTCCTTGGCAATCAGTTCCTCGCCTTCGCTCCGGTGCCGTTCCAACACCTTGTGAAGCAAGGCTTCATCGAGCAGCGCCACCGGCTGGTTGATCGTGTTGACGAAGTCATGCCGGAGATCGGCGACGACGCAGCCGAGCGCGTTGGTGATGCCTGGCCGCGCCGGAACCAGCACCTTTGGCAGGCCAAGCTCGCGGGCGAGTGCCGTCGCGTGCAGCGGCCCGGCGCCGCCGAAGGCGAACAGCGCGAAATCGCGCGGGTCGTGGCCGCGCGCTACCGAGACCATGCGGATGGCGCCGGCCATCTTGATGTTGCCGAGCCTCAGGATCGCGCCCGCCGCCTCGACGCCCGAGAGGCCGGTGGGCCTGCCGATCCTGTCCTCGAATATGCCGGTGACGCGCTCGACGGTGACCGGATTGTCGACGGCGAGCAGCTTCTTCGGCGCCAGCCGCCCCAACACAAGATTGGCGTCGGTGATGGTCGGCTCGGTGCCGCCGCGCCCGTAGCAGATCGGGCCCGGATTGGCGCCGGCGCTTTCCGGGCCGATCTGGATCAGGCCGGCCGCGTCGACACGCGCGATCGAGCCGCCGCCGGCGCCGACCGTATGCACAGCCACCATCGGCACATGGATCGGCATCGCATATTCGATCTCGATCTCGTTCGACACCGCGGGCTCGGCATTGCGGATCAGCGCCACGTCGGTCGAGGTGCCGCCCATGTCGTAGGTGACGAGGTTCTCGAAGCCGGCGCGCTTGCCCGTATAGGCGGCGGCGATGACGCCGGAGGCCGGGCCGGACATCACCGTCTTTGCCGATTCCCGGGTGACGAAGCGGGCCGAGATCATGCCGCCATTGCCGTTCATGATCAGGAAGTCGCGGGCATAGCCCTTCGCGGCGAGCTCCTTGCGCAGCCTCTCGACATAGCGCTCCAGGATCGGCTGCACCGAGGCGTTGACCGAAGCCGTCACGCCGCGCTCGAACTCGCGCGCTTCCGACAGCAGCGCATGGCCGGTGGTGATGTAGCCGTTCGGCCAGATCTCGCTGGCGATCTCGGCCGCGCGCCGCTCATGCGCCGGATTGGCGTAGGAGTGCAAGAAATGGATGACGAGCGACTCGCAGCCGGCGTCCAGCAGCTTCTTCACCGCATCCCGCATGCCGGCCTCGTCGAGCGCGACGCGCACCGCTCCCGAGGCCTCGACGCGCTCCGCGACTTCAAGCCTGAGATCGCGCGGAATGACCGGAATGAATGTCCCCGTCATGCCATAGGGCTGCGGCCTGGTGCGCCGGCCAAGTTCGATCACGTCGCGAAAGCCGAGCGTGGTGATCATGCCGGTCCTGGCCAGGCGGCGCTCCAGCACGGCGTTGGTGGTGGTGGTCGTGCCGTGCACGATGAGGTCGATGCCGTCGATCGCAAAGCCGGTGGCGCCGAGCGCCGAAACGACGCCGAAAGCCTGGTTTTCGACCGTCGTAGGGGTCTTGGCGATATGCACCCTTCCGCCGTCCTTGCCGTCGATCAGGATGAGGTCGGTGAAGGTGCCGCCAACATCGATGCCGGCAACGACGCTGCCCAGGGAATCCCGCGGTTGCGCCGAAAAATTCTCTTTCATTGTCGAAACCCGAAATGCGCGGCCTACGGATATGGCTTGGTTTGGAACGGTGTTTTACGCTCGCATCTTGACGCCGAGATCATTTGTATACTAATAAATTTCCGACACAAGAGCTTACCGCTTGGCAGTGTACAAGGAGCGCATCGGAACCTGACCGGTTCGGACGCGCAGGAGAAGGTTTGGCGTCAGCGCCGTGAGCCTGGGCCAGAAGGTTGGGTTTGATGAACACGACATCCGCGTTGAACGCTGCCGGCGCCAAGCCGCTGCAGTTCCCTATCCCGGCCAATGTCTATGCCGAGACCGTCGTCTCGGTGAAGCATTACACCGACCGCCTGTTCTCGTTCCGCATCACCCGGCCGCAGTCGCTGCGCTTCCGTTCCGGCGAGTTCGTGATGATCGGCCTGCCCAATGCCGAGAAGCCGATCTTCCGCGCCTATTCCGTCGCCAGCCCCGCCTGGGACGACGAGCTGGAATTCTTCTCGATCAAGGTGCCGGACGGTCCACTGACCTCCGAGCTGCAGAAGATCCAGGTCGGCGACACCGTCATCATGCGTCAGAAGTCGACGGGCACGCTGGTGCTCGACGCGCTGACGCCCGCCAAGCGCGTGTTCATGATCTCGACCGGCACCGGCATCGCGCCCTTTGCCAGCCTGCTACGCGATCCCGACACCTATGAGAAGTTCGACCGGGTCATCCTGACCCATACCTGCCGCGACAATGCCGAGCTCACCTATGGCCAGGAACTGGTGGCGGCACTCGAGAGCGATCCGCTGATCGGCGAACTGACCGGCGGCCGCGTCACGCTTTACAACTCGACCACGCGCGAGGACTCGGCGCGCATGGGCCGCATCACCGCGCTGATCGGCTCCGGCAAGTTCTACACCGACCTCGGCATCGACAAGCTCAATCCCGAGACCGACCGCATCATGATCTGCGGCTCGATGCACATGCTGAAGGACGTCAAGGAACTGGCCGAAAGCCTCGGCTTCCAGGAAGGTTCGCTCAGCCATCCGGCAACCTTCGTCGTCGAGCGCGCCTTCGTCGGCTGAGCCGTAGCCGGGAGGCTTCAGCTCCGCCCAAATCCGTTTTGACCATGCGGTCAAAAATCAGCTGCTTTCGCGGCCTTTTTCCGCTATGAGCCTTTTGAGGACTCGTGGAGCACTGCTTCACGGGCTATCTTCTTGCGTGTCGCCCAAACCGTCGAGCGGTTTTGAGGAACGACGCGCACGAAGCATTAAGCGCAAGCCGCTGAATGGAAGGGCAGGAGATGAGCAGCATAATCCGCGACGCCGACCTCGGCACGTCCAAGGTCACCTCGCTGCCGGCGCGCGCCGCCGCCAACACGCCCGTGCCGCAAGGCCATATTGCGCGCAATCCCGGCATGCGGCTCGATCTCGGCTTCCTGGAATCGGTGCGCAGCGTCAACCGCTCGGCGCTGGAGCGCCGCGTCGCGACGCTGACCAAGCGGCGCTCGATCAAGGCCGACAACCAGGCGGCGTGGCTGCTGCGCGCCGTCGCCTGCATGGACCTGACGACGCTGAACTCCAACGACACCGACGAGCGTGTGCGCCGGCTCTGCGCCAAGGCGATCAACCCGTTCCGGCGCGACATCGTCGAGGGGCTGGGCATTGAAGGCGAAACCATCCGGCCTGCCGCGGTCTGCGTCTACCATCCCTTCGTCGCCACCGCTGTCGACGCGGTACGCGGCACAGGCATCCACGTCGCCGCCGTCTCCACCGCCTTCCCGCACGGCCTGGCGCCATTGTCGACGCGCCTGCAGGAGATCGAGGCCTCGGTCCGCGACGGCGCCGACGAGATCGACGTCGTCATCCCGCGCGGCCTGGTCTACGGCGCGAAATGGCAGGAGCTGTTCAACGAGATCGTCGCCATGCGCGAAGCCTGCGGCGATGCGCATCTCAAGGTCATCCTAGGCACCGGCGACCTCGCCACGCTGCGCAACGTCATGCTGGCCTCGATGGTGGCGATGATGGCGGGCGCCGACTTCATCAAGACCTCGACCGGCAAGGAGAGCGTCAACGCCACGCTTCCCGTCGGGCTTGCCATGGTGCGCGCCATCCGCGCCTATTTCGAGGAGACCGGCTACCTCATCGGCTTCAAGCCGGCCGGCGGCATTTCTACGGCCAAGGTCTCGCTCGACTGGCTGGTGCTGATGAAGGAAGAGCTTGGGCGACCGTGGCTGGAGCCGGAGCTGTTCCGCTTCGGCGCGTCGAGCCTGCTCACCGACATCGAGCGTCAGCTCGAGCATCATTTGACCGGGCACTATTCGGCCAACCATCGCCACGCGATGGCCTAGCCCGCGAAGTCGCCCGCCAAGAACCAAAAACCTCCTGCGGTAGGAGCGCCCCATGAACATTCTCGAACGCTATCACGCCATGGAGTACGGCCCGGCGCCGGAGGCGCGCAACGAGGCGGATGCCTGGCTCGCCGCGCGCGATTTCTCAAAGGCGCTTTTCATCGGCGGCGAATGGAAGGCCGCCGCCGGCGGCAAGACCTTCGAGACCAGCGAGCCGTCCTCTGGCAAGCTGCTGGCCAAGCTTTCGGATGCCGGTGCGGCCGATATCGACGCGGCTGTGGCTGCGGCCGCCAAGGCGCTGCCGAAATGGAGCGCCAGCTCTGGGTACCAGCGCGCCAAGGTGCTCTACGCCATCGGCCGCGCCATGCAGCGCCACCAGCGCCTGTTCGCGGTTCTGGAATCGATCGACAACGGCAAGCCGATCCGCGAAAGCCGCGACATCGATGTGCCGCTGGCCATCCGCCATTTCATCCACCATGCCGGCTGGGCGCAGGCGCTGGACAGGGATTTTCCCGATCACAAGGGTGTCGGCGTCGTCGGCCAGATCATCCCGTGGAATTTCCCGCTGCTGATGCTGGCCTGGAAGATCGCGCCGGCACTCGCCGCCGGCTGCACAGTGGTGCTGAAGCCGGCCGAATTCACGCCGCTCACCGCCGTGCTGTTCGCCGAGATCTGCGAACGCGCCGGCGTGCCGAAGGGCGTCGTCAACATCGTCCAGGGCGGGCCGGAAGCCGGCGCGGCCATCGTCAATCATCCGGGCATCCAGAAGATCGCCTTCACCGGCTCTTCCGAGGTCGGCAAGATCATCCGCAGGGCGACCGCCGGATCGGGCAAGAAACTGTCGCTGGAACTCGGCGGCAAGTCGGCCTTCATCGTGTTCGAGGACGCCGATCTCGACAGCGCCGTCGAAGGCCTGGTCGACGGCATCTGGTTCAACCAGGGCCAGGTCTGCTGCGCCGGCTCGCGGCTGCTGGTGCAGGAAGGCGTCGCCGATGCCTTCATCGCCAAGGTCAAGGTCAGGATGAGCCGGCTGCGCCTCGGCAGCCCCCTCGACAAGAACACCGATATCGGCCCGCTGGTCGACCGCAGCCAGCTCGACCGCGTCAAGGGACTGGTCGCCGAAGGGGCGAAACAGGGCGCCGTCTGCTGGCAGCCGGACGCGGCCTTGCCGTCTTCCGGCTACTACCACCTGCCGACGCTCGCCACCGGTGTTTCGCCGGCTAATATACTTGCTCAGGAAGAAGTCTTCGGCCCGGTGCTGGCAGTCATGAGCTTCCGCAACACCGAGGAAGCGATCGAGCTCGCCAACAACACACGCTATGGGCTCGCCGCCTCGGTGTGGAGCGAGAACGTCAACCTTGCGCTGCATGTCGCGCCGCAGCTCAAGGCCGGCGTCGTCTGGGTCAACGGGACCAATATGTTCGACGCCGCCTGCGGCTTCGGCGGCTACCGCGAAAGCGGTTTTGGCCGCGAGGGCGGACGCGAGGGCATGTATGAATATCTGGCGGCGAAGCTGCCGCTCGGGCCGGTCATCAAGGCAGCGGCCGCCGCGTCAGCTCAGCCCGTTGAACAGGCCGATGGCACCGTCATCGACCGCACGGCAAAGCTGTTCATCGGCGGCAAGCAGGTCCGGCCGGACGGCAACTATTCGCTTGCCATCGCAACCGCCAAGGGCAGGCTTGCCGGCGAAGTCGGTCTCGGCAACCGCAAGGACATCCGCGATGCGGTTTCCGCTGCCCGAGCATGCAAGGCGTGGCCGGAGGCGACCGCGTTCAATCGCAGCCAGGTGCTTTACTATCTCGCTGAAAACCTGTCCGGCCGCGCCGACGAGTTCGCCGCCCGACTCGTCCAGCTGACCGGCGTGACGGCGAAGGCCGCGCGCGAGGAGGTCGAGCAGTCGATCGAGCGATTGTTTCTCTATGCCGGCCTGACCGACAAGTTCGAGGGCCGCGTGCACCAGCCGCCGGCCCGCGCCGTGACGCTTGCCCTGCACGAGCCGGTCGGCGTCGTCGGCGTCGTGGCGCCCGACAATCAGCCGCTGCTCGGCTTCATCTCGCTGGTGGCGCCGGCGCTCGCCATGGGCAACACCGTGGTCGCCGTGCCCTCGGAGCGCTATCCGCTGCTGGCCACCGATCTTTATCAGGTGATCGAATATTCCGACATTCCGGCCGGCGCCATCAACATCGTCACCGGCCGCGGCGCCGAGCTCGCCGGCGTGCTGGCCAAGCATGACGATGTCGATGGGCTGTGGGTGTTCGCCGATGCCGAGACCTGCGCCAAGGCGGAGGCCGACTCCATCGGCAACCTCAAGCGCGTCTGGAGCGGCAACGGCCGCGGCCTCGACTGGGCCTCGGACGATGCGGCCGGCAAGGCGTTCCTGCGCCGCGCCATCGAGGTCAAGAACGTCTGGGTGCCCTACGGCGACTGACACCTGACAGGTGCCGCGTTTGTCGCAGCCTTCGGGCTTGACTGGTTCAGAAATGTTCTTTAACGAGAAAAAACAATTGGCCTCCAGCAGACAGCGGCTCAGGCGGGACCATAGTGTCCGCCTGGCACATTGCGTCCCGCCTGGCTGCCGCTAAAACGCTCGCAAGAACCTGGAGAGAAACGATGGCGGATCTGGCAGGCAAGGTGGTTGTCGTCACCGCGGCGGCGCAAGGCATCGGCCGGGCGAGCGCGCTGGCGTTCGCCAAGGCCGGCGCCACGGTCTATGCCACCGACATCAACGAGGCGCCGCTGGCCGAACTCGCCAAGACGCCGGGTATCAAAGCCCGCAAACTGGACGTGCTCGACGACGCGGCCGTCAACGCCGCGTTCGCCGAGATCGGCCCGGTCGACGTGCTGTTCAACTGCGCCGGCTTCGTCCATGCGGGCTCGATCCTCGAAATGAAGGACGCCGACCTCGACTTCGCCTTCAACCTCAATGTGCGCGCGATGATCCGCACCATCCGCGCCGTGCTGCCGGGCATGCTGGAGCGCGGCGACGGATCGATCATCAACATGTCTTCGGTCGCCGGCGCCGGCAAGGGCGTGCCCAACCGCTTCGCCTATGGTGTAACCAAGGCCGCCGTCATCGGCCTGACCAAGGCGATCGCCGCCGACTATGTCGCCAAGGGCATTCGCTGCAATGCCATCTGCCCGGGCACGGTCGAGAGCCCGTCGCTGCAGGACCGCATGCATGCGCAAGGGGATTACGAAGCGGCCCGCGCCGCCTTCATCGCCCGCCAGCCGATGGGACGCCTCGGCACGCCGGAAGAAATCGCCGATCTCGCCGTCTATCTGGCCGGCGCCACCTACACGTCGGGGCAGGCCTACAATATCGACGGCGGCTGGTCGATCTGACCTCGGTCCGGCGCGGTCCGGATCGAGAAGTCTGAAAATCCCGCGCGCCGGCGGCCAGACGCAGTGACCGTGCTTGCCCGGGACCGGGGCGATGGATACGGTCCGCCCGGTTTCCGCAAGGGAGCCGTCGCTTCGGCGGAGAGTTTGCAAACGGCCACGGGCCGCAAGTAGGAGAAGGATTTAGATGAAACTGCTGCGCTATGGCGAGGTGGGGAGCGAACGTCCCGGCCTGCTCGATGCGGATGGGACCATCCGCGACCTCTCGGCCCACGTCGCCGACATTGGCGGCACGGCGCTTCATCCGGCTTCGCTGGGCATGCTGGCAAAGCTCGATGCGAAATCGCTGCCGGCGGTTTCCGGCAGCCCGCGCATCGGCGCCTGCGTCGCCGGCACCGGCAAGTTCATCTGCATCGGCCTCAACTATTCCGACCACGCCGCCGAAACCGGCGCCACGGTGCCGCCGGAGCCGATCATCTTCATGAAGGCGAGCTCGGCGATTGTCGGGCCTGACGACGACGTGCTGATCCCGCGCGGCTCGGTCAAGACCGACTGGGAGGTCGAACTCGGCGTCGTCATCGGCAAGACCGCGAAATATGTCTCGGAAGCCGACGCGCTGGACTATGTTGCCGGCTATTGCGTCTCGCACGACGTGTCCGAGCGCGCCTTCCAGGCCGAGCGCCAGGGCCAGTGGACCAAGGGCAAGAGCTGCGACACGTTCGGCCCGATCGGCCCGTGGCTGGTCACCAAGGACGAGGTGGCCGACCCGCAGAACATCAAGATGTGGCTGACCGTCAACGGCAAGACGATGCAGAACGGCTCGACCAAGACCATGGTCTACGGCGTCGCCTATCTGGTCTCCTATCTCAGCCAGTTCATGTCGCTGCATCCTGGCGACATCATCTCCACCGGCACGCCGCCCGGCGTCGGCCTCGGCATGAAGCCGCCGGTGTTCCTGAAGGCCGGCGACGTGGTCGAGCTCGGGATCGAAGGGCTGGGCCAGCAGAAGCAGACGTTTAGGGCGGACGCGTAAAGCGCCGCCTCCCCTTCTCCCCTGTGGTGTTGCGGAAGGAGAGAAGGCGGTTTCGCGCCCTTCCTCTCCCCCGTCGATCGGGGGAGAGGTGTCGAGCGAAGCTCGACGGAGTGGGGGTCGACCTGGCTCGACCATTGTCATTTCAAGCTAAGCAATGATCAGGGCTCGTCAGCGGCGGCGCATTTGAGGACCTGCCTTCCCCCACTCCGTCGCCGCTTCGCGGCGCCACCTCTCCCCCCTCCGGAGGGAGAGGAAAGACGCACCTACTTCAGCACCTTCCCATCCGCTCCGAACCGATAGGTCTTCGCCGGATCCGGCGTCGCGTAGAGCGTCGAGCCCGGCTCGGCGTTGTAGACGCCGAAGATGCGCACGGTGAGCAGCCCGGCCTTCTCGCAATCGAGATAGAGGTTGGTGTCGGCGCCGAGATGCTCGGCATGCACCACCGTGCCCTTCCAGGCGCCTGATGTCGTGTCGACGGTCAGGTGCTCGGGCCGCACGCCGACGGTCTTGGCCGTCTCGCCGAGCCTGGCGCCGTCGATGAAGTTCATCTTCGGCGAGCCGATGAAGCCGGCGACGAATTCATTCGCCGGCGAATTGTAGAGCTCCATCGGGCCGCCGATCTGCTCGATGCGGCCGGCGTTGAGCACGACGATCTTGTCGGCCAGCGTCATCGCCTCGACCTGGTCGTGGGTGACGTAGATCATCGTCGCCTTCAGGCGGCGATGCAGCTGCGCGATCTCCAGCCTGGTGTTGACGCGCAGCGCCGCATCGAGGTTCGACAATGGCTCGTCGAAGAGGAACAGCTTCGGCTCGCGCACCACGGCGCGGCCGATGGCGACGCGCTGGCGCTGGCCGCCCGACAGTTCGGCCGGACGCCTTTCCAGATAGGGCTCCAGCGACAACATCGAGGACGCGATGCCGATGCGGCGGTCGATCTCGGCCGCCGGAGTGCCGGCCTGCTTGAGGCCGAGGCCCATATTGTTCTTCACCGTCAGATGCGGATAGAGCGCATAGGTCTGAAACACCATGGCGATGCCGCGCTTGGCGGGCGGCGTGACGGAGACGTCCTGGCCATCGATGACCACCCGGCCGGAGGTCGAATCCTCAAGCCCGGCGATGACCCGCAGCAGCGTCGACTTCCCGCAGCCGGAGGGGCCGACGAAGACGACGAACTCGCCGTCATTGACCTCCAGGTCGATGCCTTTCAGCACCTCGACCGGCCCGAAAGCCTTTTTCACATTCTCGATGTTCAGCGAACCCACGGCGTCGTCCCTGTTTTGACTGGTTCTAGAGTTTGACGGCGGCGCCGCTGCGCACGCTTTCGTCGGCGGCGAGGCAGACGGCGAGCGACTTGACCGCGTCGTCCATATGCCTGGTGAGGTCGATGTCCTCGCGGATGGCCTTGAGCAGGAAGGCCTGTTCGAGGTCGCAGAGCTCCTGGTGGCCGGGCTCGCCTTCCATCGACAGCAACTCGTCCTGTTTCGCAAACCTGCCGTCCGGCCCGGTGGCGGCGCTATGCAAGCGGATGGTCGAGGTCTTGGTGTGGGTGTCGATGTCGTCGGACTTGATGCCTTCCCTCATGACGATCGACACGCAGCCCTTGGGCGAGATGACGTCCTTGACGAAGAAGGCGGTCTCCGAGATCATCGGACCCCAGCCGGCCTCATACCAGCCGACCGAGCCGTCCTCGAACAGCACCTGCAGGTGGCCGTAATTGTACATGGAAGGGGCGACCTCGTCGGTCAGCCTGACTCCCATGCCGCGCACCTCCACCGGATTGGCGTCGGTGATCTGCAGCATCACGTCGAGATAATGCACGCCGCAATCGACGATCGGCGACGTCGTCTGCATCAGCTGCTTGTGCGTGCCCCAGGTATGGCCTGACGATTGCTGGTTGAGGTTCATGCGGAACACGTAAGGGCCGCCGAGCTTGCGCGCCTCGGCGATTAGCCTGACCCAGGACGGGTGGTGGCGCAGGATGTAGCCGATCACCAGTTTCCTGCCGTTGGCCTTGGCGGCGGCGACGACGCGCCTGGCGTCCGCCACTGTGGTTGCCAGCGGCTTCTCGACGAAGACATGGCAGCCCGCCTCGAACGCTCGCACCGCATAATCGGCATGGCTGTCGGAATAGGTGGCGATCGCGGCGACGTCGGGCTTCTCCTCGCGCAACGCCTCCTCGAAGGAGCGCCTTATGCCGTAGCCGGCGAGCCCGTCCTGCAGCGGCACGTCGGAGCGGTTGACGAGTGCTGCGATCTCGAAGCCCGGATTGTTGTGATAGGCCAGCGCATGGCTGCGGCCCATATTGCCGAGCCCGGCGACGACGACGCGAAGGGGTTTGTCGCTCACCTGGTTGCTCCACTTTTTCTTGGGAGGGTGTCACCCCACCCGGCGCTTCGCGCCGACCTCCCCATCAAGGGGAGGTAGGGCGTTGGCGTGAACATCCTCATTGCCGAAGAAGTTGCTCTGAATAGAAACGAGGGGCGGTCGATGAAAAAGCGACGACCTTCTACCTCCCCTCGATGGGGAGGTCGGCGCGCAGCGCCGGGTGGGGTGAGGCACGGCCCCACGGAGAATTGGCGGTCCGCATTCACTTGACGGCTCCCGACGTGATGCCGCGGATCAGCTGCCGCGAGAAGATGACGTAGAGGATCAGCACCGGCAGGATCGCCAGCGACAGCGCCGCCAGGATTGCGTTCCAGTTGGTGACGAACTGGCCGAGGAAGAGCTGGGCGCCGAGCGTCACCGTCTTGGTCTCCTCCGATGGCGCCAGGATCAGCGGGAACCACAGATCGTTCCAGATCGGGATCATGGTGAAGACGGCGACGGTCGCCATCGATGGGCGCACCAGCGGCAGCACCAGCCGGAAGAAGATCGTGTATTCCGACAGGCCGTCGATGCGCCCCGCATTCTTCAGGTCGTCCGACACTTGCTTCATGAATTCCGACAGGATGAAGATGGCGAGCGGCAGGCCCTGCGCGGTGTAGACCAGGATCAGCGCCGTCAGTGTGTTGACCAGCCCGCTTGCCACCATCAGCTGCAGGATGGCGACGGTGCCGAGGCGGATGGGGATCATGATGCCGAGCGCGAGATAGAGCCCCATCATCGTGTTGCCGCGGAAGCGGTATTCCGACAGCGCGAAGCCGGCCATGGCGCCGAACAAAAGCACGAAGAACAGCGAGGCGACAGTGACGACGAGGCTGTTCTGGAAATAGTGGATGAAGTCGCCCTGGCCGATCACCGTGGTGTAGCCGATCAGGTCGAAGGTCTTCGGCGTCGGCGGCGTAAGCGGCGCGCCGAAGATGGCGGCGCGCGACTTGAACGAGTTGACGATGACCAGGATGACCGGAAACAGCGCGATCGCCGTATAGGTCAGCAGGACCGCGTGGGCGCCGATGGTGCGGGGAAGCGAATGGGTTGCAGTGCTCATGGCTCGCCTCCTCAGAACTGGTAGCGACGCAGGCGCGTCTGGATGAGGAACAGGTAGACGCAGACGCCGCCGAGGATGATCAGGAACATCATCGTGGCGATGGCAGCGCCCATGTTGGGATCGCCGATCTGCAGTTGGAAGCCGAAGAAGGCGCGGTAGAGGAAGGTGCCGAGGATGTCGGTCGAATAGTTCGGCCCGGCGAGCGCCCCTTGCGCGGTGTAGATCAGGTCGAAGGCGTTGAAATTGCCAACGAAGGTGAGGATCGAAATGATGCCGATCGAGGGCAGGATCAGCGGCAGCTTGATCTTCCAGAACTGGGCCATGCCGGTGACGCCATCGCATTCGGCCGCCTCGATCACTTCGTCCGGGATCGACAGCAGCGCGGCGTAGATCAGCATCATCGGGATGCCGACGAACTGCCAGACCGAAACCAGGCTGAGCGCGGTCAGGGCGTATTGCTCCTTGCCGAGCCAAGGCGTGAACAGGCTCTTCAGGCCGACGAAGTCGAGCAAATGCGGCGCCACGCCCCACAGCGGCGACAGGATCAGCTTCCAGGCGAAGCCGACGATGACGAAGGACAGGATGGTCGGCACGAAGATCGCCGTGCGGTAGAAGGCGGCGAAGCGCAGCCTCGGGCTGGACAGCAGCGCCGCCAGCAGCACGCCGATCGGGTTCTGCACCAGCATGTGGATGATGAAGAACCAGACATTGTTCCTCAGCGCGTTCCAGAAATTGACCGACCAGTTGGGATCGCCGAACAGGGTGCGGAAATTGTCCAGCCCTACGAAGACCTGGGACTGGTCGACGTTGCGGAACAGCGAAAGCTGCAGCGTGCCGGCGAGCGGCAGGATCATGATCGCCGTGTAGACGAGCACGGCCGGCGCCAGGAAGATGGCGATGTGCCAGCGGATCGGTCTTTTCGGTCGTGTTTGTGCGGCCATGAGTTCGGTCCCCGCCGTCTCTCTCGGTTCCAAATCGTATGATGCTAGATGATGCCTCTATGCACGGCCCGATCGTCCCCTGCGGGAGAGGACAAGGCCCGCGATTGCGACTTCGTCTTCCCCGCTCGATGAGAGGGTAAGACCGAGAGGCGGCGCCGACAATCGCTATCTAAAAACTGTCCGAATGCCGGCCGGGCAGATGCCCGGCCGGTCCGTTGCCTGAGCTCTTACTTCGCCGGCTTGTACCAGCTGTCGAGGCCGGTCTGCAGCTTCTTGGCCGCGGCCTCCGGCGTGTCGGTGCCGTTGATGACGTTGGCCGATTCAACCCAGGTCTCGTTCTCGAGGTTCGGCGTGCCGCGCGACAGGATCTGGTAGGTCGAGCGGATGGTCGACTTGCACTTGCCGCGCCAGGAGACGAATTCCTGCGCCAGCGGGTCTTCCATCTTCACCGGCGTGTTGTTCAGGCTGAAGAAGCCCGGCAGCGCGTTGGCGTAGATGGTAGCGAAGTCCGGCGAGGCGACCCAGGACAGGAACTTCTTGGCCGCGTCGGCATTCTTCGACGCCGCGTTCAGACCCATGCCGATGTCGGTGTGGTCGGAGATGTAGCAGGTGTCGCCGGCCTTCTGCACCGGCGGCGGGAAGGCGCCCATCTTGAACTGCGCCTGGGTGTTGAACAGGCCGATCTCCCACGAGCCGGCCGGATAGATGGCGGCGCGGCCGAGCGTGAACAGGTTCTGGCTGTCCGGATAGATCTGGGCCTCGAAGCCGTCGCCCAGATAGGGCTTCCACTTGGCCAGTTCCTTGTAGGGCTCGACCCAGTCGGCGTCGGTCAGCTTCTGGTCGCCCTTGATCAGCGCCAGACGGCCGTCCTCGCCCTTCCAGTAGTTCGGGCCGATGTTCTGGTAGCCCATGGTCGCGGCTTCCCAGAGGTCCTTGGTGCCCATCGCCATCGGGATGTAGGTGCCGTCGGCCTTGATCTTGTCGAGCGCGGCGTAGAACTCCTCATTGGTGGTCGGCACCTTGATGCCGAGCTTGTCGAAGGCGTCCTTGTTGTAGATGAAGCCGTGGATGACCGAGGCCATCGGCACGCAGAAGCTCGCCTTGCCGTCGTCGGTCTGCCAGGCCGCCTTGGCGACCGGCGAGAAGTTCTCCATGCCGGGCAGCGCCGAGAGATCGGCGAGGTTGCCCTTCTTGAAGAGTTCCAGCGACTTGTCGAAGGGGCGGCAGGTAATCAGGTCGCCCGCCGAGCCGGCGGCGAGCTTGGCGCCGAGTGCGGCGTCATACTCAGTCGGCGCCGAAGGCGCGAACACCACCTTGATGCCGGGGTTCTTGGCTTCGAAAGCCGGGATCAGCTTGTCCTTCCAGATGGTCAGGTCGTCGCCGCGCCAGCTTTCGATGTTGAGCGTAACGTCATCGGCATAGGCCACCCCGGCGGAGCCGAGGATGCTGGTGCCGAGCAGAAGGGCCGTCAGTAGTTTGGTCGTCATTTTCAGTCTCCCTGTTGACCTTTTTCAGGTTCGGTTTTGATGAGAACGGGGGGCTAGCGCCCCTTGCTCCCCTCGATCGCGGAAAGGGCCGGCCGGAGCTTCCGCCCGGTCCCTTCCAGTATCTTCTCGGCCGTGTCGGCGTTGGCGGCGCCGGCGGCGAGCAGAATGGCGGTCTTGACCACGCCGCCGCTCTGTTCGAGCAGGCGCGCAGCATCGTCCCTGCCGCGCCCGCTGATGGCGGCGACGATGCGGATGGCGCGGTCGCGCAGCTTGATGTTGTCGGCGGTGAGGTTGACCATGTAGCCGTCATGGACATGGCCGAGATGGATGGCGGCCAGCGTCGACAGCATGTTGAGGGCGATCTTCTGGGCGGTGCCGGCGCCCATGCGCGTCGAGCCGGCAATCAGTTCGGGCGGCGTCTCGAGCACGATCGCGACATCGGCCGACCGGAACAGCGGCACGTCCCGGTTGTTGGCGATGGCGATGGTTGCGGCGCCCCGGCTCCGTGCGTGCTCCAGTGCGGCGACCGCATAAGGCGTCGAGCCGCTGGCCGAAATCGCGATCAGGCAATCGCGCTCGCCGATGCCGGCGGCGGCGACGGCGGCCGAGGCTTCATCGGTGTCGTCCTCCGGCCCGCCGGCAAGGGTGCGGAAGGCCTCGTCGCCGCCGGCGATCAGGATGGCGATGGGGTCGCGCCCGATGCCGAAGGTGCCGGGCAGTTCCAGCGCGTCGGCCAAGGCCATCAGACCCGAACTGCCGGCCGCCGCATAGGCGAGCCTGCCGCCATCCTTCAGCCGCTCGGCGACGATTTCGGCTGCAGCGGCTATGGCGGGGATGGCGCCGCGCACGGCCTTGGCGGCCTCGATCTGCGCATCGGCAAGAAAGGAAAGGATGGCGTCCGGAGCCTGGATATCCAGCCCCTCGGCATTCTGGTGATGCGCTTCGGTGCGCTTCTCGGCCATCCGTTGTCCTCCAACTGACGAAACAATACCAAAAAAATACCACTTGTCCACACGGATTAACGAATTCGCCGCGCGAAATTCGCCTTGCCGGCAAAATATCGTGGTTTTTCAATAAAATACGCCTTAATCTTTTTGAAAGCGAAATTAACTCTTGGCTATTGGTATTTTATTGGTATTATCCGTCCGGAGGAGAAATCGCGTGAATTTCGTACTTGGCATCGATGGCGGCGGCACCAGCTGCAGGGCGGCCCTTGCGACCGCTGACGGCGTCGTGCTTGGCCGCGCCAAAAGCGGCGCCGCCAACATCCGCACCGACCTCACCGGCGCCAGGACCAACATTGTCGAGGCGGCACGGCAGGCGTTCGTCGCCGCCGGCAAGAATCCGGAACTCATCCCGCAAACGCCCGCCATTCTCGGCCTCGCCGGCGCCAATGTCGGCACTTACAGGCAGCAGCTCGAGGCGATCCTGCCGTTCAGCGCCAGCCAAGTCGAGACCGACGCCGAGATCGCGCTGGAGGGTGCGGTCGGGCCCAGCGACGGCGCCATGGCCATCCTCGGCACCGGCACCGCCTATATGGCGCGCAAGGCGGGCAAGTCACACGCCATTGGTGGCTGGGGTTTTCAGGTCGGCGACCAGGGCAGCGGCGCGCGCATCGGCCGCGACCTGCTGGAACAGACACTGCTCGCCTATGACGGCATCCGTCCGGGCTCGCCGCTGACCGATGCGATACTCGCCGTCTTCCGCAACAACCCCGAGGACGTCGTCGAGTTCACCACCAATGCCAAGCCCGGCGATTTCGGCGGTTTCGCGCCAAAGGTCTTCGACCATGCCGCCAAGGGCGATCTTGTCGCCAACTGGATCCTCGACAAGGCGGTTGCCGACGTCGAAGCCTCGCTCGGGGCGCTCGATCTTGCCGGCAATGCGCCGCTCTGCCTGCTTGGCGGCCTGGCGCCGCTCTATGCGCCGCGGCTTTCGGCGCGCTACCAGGCGCTGCTGAAGCCGGCGCTCGACGATGCGCTGGGCGGCGCCGTGCAGATGGCGGTGCGCATCTTTGCGCGCGGTTCGGAGGTTGCCCAATGAGCGCCGCCGACCAGATTTTCGCCATGCTGAAGGAATCGTCGCAGAGCGGCGCGCCGCTCTATCTGCAGCTCAGGAAGAGCATCGAGGAAGCGGTCAACCGCGGCCTGATCGGGCCAGGCGACGCGCTGCCGTCGGAGCGCGACATCGCCAGCAAGGCCGACATCTCGCGCGTCACCGTGCGCAAGGCGGTGCAGGATCTGGTCAAGGGCGGCATCCTCGTCCAGCGTCACGGTTCCGGCACCTTCGTCGCCCCGCGCATGGAGCGCGTCGAGCAGTCGCTGTCCAGGCTCACCTCGTTCACCGAAGACATGGCGCGGCGCGGCATGGTGGTGCGCTCGGCCTGGCTCGATCGCGGCCTCTACGCGCCTTCGCCCGACGAGACGATGGTGCTCGGCCTGTCGTCAAACGAGCTGGTGGCGCGGGTGGCGCGCCTGCGCATCGCCAACGACACGCCGCTGGCGATCGAGCGCGCGTCGCTCTCGGCCAGCGTGCTGCCCGATCCCGAGGCGATCGGCTCCTCGCTCTATGCCGCGCTGGAACTGACCGGCAACCGGCCGGTTCGCGCCGTGCAGCGCATCTCGGCCGCCAATCTCGGCGACGGCGATGCGCGCCTGCTGGAAGTGCCGCCGGGGGTTGCCGGCCTGCATATCGAACGTATTTCCTATCTTGCGAGCGGCAAGGTGATCGAATTCACCCGCTCGATCTACAGGGGCGACGCCTATGATTTCGTCGCCGAACTCCGGCTGACCGGGCCGGGAGAGGAGAGCCGGCCATGAGCGCGACCCCCACCCATATG
This sequence comes from Mesorhizobium sp. M4B.F.Ca.ET.089.01.1.1, assembly GCF_004022605.1. NCBI lineage: Bacteria > Pseudomonadati > Pseudomonadota > Alphaproteobacteria > Hyphomicrobiales > Phyllobacteriaceae > Mesorhizobium > Mesorhizobium sp. M4B.F.Ca.ET.089.01.1.1. The sequence continues at coordinate 7,881 of NZ_RZOS01000005.1, read as the reverse complement.
CGGCGCGAGATCGAGGAGATTCCGGAGGCCACGGCCCGCCTGCTCGATGGCTCGGCCGCCGTGCTGAGCGAGGCCGGGCGCGGCATCCGCGAGCGCGATCCGAGCTTCGTCGTCACCGTGGCGCGCGGTTCATCCGACCATGCCGCCACCTTCATGAAATACGCCGTCGAACTGACCGCCGGCCTTGCCGTCGCCTCGGTCGGCCCGTCCATCGCCTCGATCTATGGCGCCAGGCTGAGGCTCGCCGGCTCGGCCTGCCTGGCGATCTCGCAATCGGGCAAGAGCCCCGACATCGTCGCCATGGCGGAGACGGCGCGGGCCGGCGGCGCGCTGACCGTCGCCATCACCAACACCGCCGATTCGCCGCTGGCGCGGGCGTCGGACTTTGCCATCGACATCCTGGCCGGGCCGGAGCGCAGCGTCGCGGCGACCAAGACCTTCGTCAATTCGGCGGTCGCCGGCCTGGCGCTGATGGCGCATTGCACCGGCGACGATGCGCTGCTCGCGGCATTGGCGCGCCTGCCGGAGCATTTCGAGAAGGCAATCGCCTGCGACTGGATGGCGCTGGCCGGCGCGCTGGAGACGCCGCGGTCGCTGTTCATCCTCGGCCGCGGTCCGTCCGCGGCGATGGCCAACGAGGCGGCGCTGAAATTCAAGGAGACCTGCGGCATGCATGCCGAGGCCTACAGCGCGGCCGAGGTCATGCATGGGCCGCTGGCGCTGGTCGGGCCGGGCTTCCCGGTGCTGGCGCTCGCCGCGCGCGACGCTTCCGAACCGTCGGTCGCCGAGGCGGCCGACAATCTGGCCGGCAAGGGCGCGGCCGTCTTCGTGACATCCGGCAAAGCGACCAAGGCACGGGCCCTGCCCTATGTGGCGACCGGCCATCCGCTGACCGATCCACTGGCGCTGATCGTGTCGTTCTATGGCTTCGTCGAGGCCTTTGCCCGCCATCGCGGCCTCGACCCCGATACGCCGCGCAATTTGCGCAAGGTGACGGAAACCGTATGAGCGACCGTTTCGCCCTCACTGGCGCCCGCATCTTCGACGGCGCCGACTGGCACGACAATGCGGCCCTCGTGGTGAGCGGCGGCCTGGTCGAGGCCATCCTCCCCGCCGGCGCCATTCCGGCCGGTGTCGATCGCATCGAGACCGACGGCCTGCTGGCGCCGGGCTTCGTCGACCTGCAGGTCAATGGCGGCGGCGGCGTCATGCTCAACGACCATCCCGACGTCGCCTCGATCGAGACCATTTGCCGGGCGCACGCGCCGTTCGGCACCACGGCGCTGTTGCCGACGCTGATCACCGATACGCCAGCGATCACGGCGGCTGCCGTCGCGGCCGGCGCCGCGGCGGCGCGGCAGAAGGTGCCGGGCTTCCTTGGCCTGCATCTCGAGGGGCCGCATCTGTCGGTCGCCCGCAAGGGCGCGCACGACCCGGCGCTGATCCGGCCGATGACGGACGCGGACCAGGCAGCGCTGATCGCGGCGCGGAAGGAACTCCCGGTCTTGCTGACCACGATCGCGCCCGAATCGGTCGAGCCGGCGCGTGTCGCGGCCCTGGCAAAGGCCGGCCTCATCGTCAGCCTCGGCCATTCCGACACCGGCTATGCCACGGCGAGCGCCTTCGCCGCGGCCGGCGCGACCGTGGTGACCCATCTCTTCAACGCCATGAGCCAGATCGGCAACCGCGAGCCGGGGCTGGCGGGCGCGGCCATCGACACAGGCGGGCTGTCGGCCGGCATTATCGCTGACGGCATCCATGTCGATCCAGCCACTATGGCGATCGCGCTGCGCGCCAAGAAGGGGCCGGGAAAGATCGTGCTGGTCACCGACGCCATGGCGACGATCGGCACCGACATGACGTCGTTCACGCTGAACGGCCGCACCATCTACCGCAAGGACGGCAGCCTCAGGCTGGCCGACGGAACCCTGGCCGGGGCCGATCTCGACATGATCTCGGCCGTGCGCTTCATGCACCGCGTCGTCGGGCTGGAGCTTGGCGAGGCGCTGCGCATGGCTTCGCTCTATCCAGCCGAGGCGATCGGCCAGGCGCACCGGCTCGGCCGCTTCGCCAACAGCACCGCAGCCGACATTGTTGGTCTGTCGGACGATCTGAACGTGAAGAGCGTCTGGATCGGCGGGAAGAAGGTGTTCGGAGCGTAGGCCCTCGATCCTACCGTCAATTAGGAACCAACGTTCGCAATTGGCCGGAGCCCTTCGCGCATCGTCATCGAAAACTATTGGCCGTAGAGATCTCTGTAGGTCTCGCGCAAAAGGTTCTTCTGCACCTTGCCCATGGTGTTGCGCGGCAGCTCGTCGACGAAGATCACCTGCTTTGGGTGCTTGTATTTCGCCAGCCGACCCGCGATGGCGTCGAGGACATCGGCCGCGCCGATGGCCGAGCCCGGCTTGCGCACCACGACCGCGGTGACACCCTCGCCGAAGTCCGGATGGGCGACGCCGATCACCGCGCTTTCGCTGACGCCGGCAAGCGCATCGATCTCGCCCTCGATCTCCTTGGGGTAGATGTTGTAGCCGCCGGAAATGATCAGGTCCTTGCCGCGCCCGACGATATGCACGTAGCCGTCCTGATCGACGAGGCCGAGGTCGCCAGTGATGAAGAAGCCGTCGGGACGGAATTCGGCCTTGGTCTTTTCCGGCATCCGCCAGTAACCCGCAAAGACGTTCGGGCCCTTCACCTCGATCATGCCAACCTCGCCCTGTGCGAGCGACCCGCCGCCGTCGGGATCGGCGATGCGCAGCGAAACGCCCGGCAAGGGAAAGCCAACCGTGCCGGCGCGCCGCTCGCCATCGTAGGGGTTGGATGTGTTCATATTGGTTTCGGTCATGCCGTAGCGCTCGAGGATGGCGCGGCCGGTGCGCTCTCGCCAGGCGGCATGCGTCTCGGCAAGCAAGGGCGCCGAGCCGGAAATGAACAGGCGGATGGTTTTCGCCGCCTGGGCGTCCAGGCCCTGCTGCTGCAGCAGGCGCACGTAGAAGGTCGGCACGCCCATCAGCGCGGTGGCGCGCGGCAGCAGCGAGACGATGCGGGCCGGATCGAATTTTGCCTCGAACAGCATCGAGGCGCCGGCCATCAGGATCACGTTGGTGGCGACGAACAGGCCATGCGTGTGGAAGATCGGCAGCGCGTGGATCAGGACGTCTTCGGCGCTGAAGCGCCAATGCTCGACCAGCACGCGCGCGTTCGAGGCGAGGTTCTCGTGGCTGAGCATGGCGCCCTTCGAGCGGCCGGTCGTTCCCGACGTGTAGAGGATCGCGGCAAGGTCGTCCGGTCCGCGCGCCACATCGTCGAAATCCGCCTGATTTCCGGAAGCGCTTTCGGGCAGCGAACCGTCGCCGTGCTGGCCAAGCGTCGCCAGCGCCGCGCCGGACGCCTGCGCCAGCGGGCCGATATCGGCCGCTCTTGCCGGGTCGCAGACCACCAGCCGCGGTTCGGCATCGCCAAAGAAATAGCGGAGTTCCGGCAGTGTGTAGGCGGTGTTGAGCGGCAGGAAGACGGCGCCGGCGCGCAGGCAAGCAAGGTAGAGCAGCACCGCTTCCGGGCTCTTCTCGACCTGCACGGCGACGCGGTCGCCCGGCGCCACGCCGGATTGCACCAACGCATGCGCCAGCTGCGCCGAGCGCGCCAGCATGTCGCCATAGGTGAGGGATCGCCCGTCATCCGTCTGCATCAACAGCCGCCGAGGTGCCGTGACGCGGACGCGAAAAGCGTCGAACAGGTGATTGCTCATTGTTGCTCCCGCGTGGCGCGGCGAATCCTGAATTCGCATCGTTTCGGCGAGAGCGAATATCAGATTTGAGGCTGGAAGAGCAGCTATTTGCGGCCGCGCAACGCCTTGGCCGCGGTTGCCTTGGGATCGCCGTCCTGGCTGAAACGCGCCATGCACATGGCCGCCGTCAGCCGGTAATGGTTGAGCAAGGCCTCGACCGCGCCGTCGGCGTCGCCATCGAGGGTGCGTTCGGCGATCTGGCGGTGTTCGGCAAGGTCGTCGCGCTCGTCACCCGGGCCGTGCTGCGAGATCAGCCGGTAGCGGGAAGCCTGGTCGGAAAGCTGGTCGCAGAAACCGACCAGCCAGTGCGACCGGCAGCCGGCGATCAGCGCGCGATGGAAGGCACGATGCAGCTTCTCCCAGTCCGGATTGTTGGTCGAGGGCTCACCCGGCAGGCGGCGCTGGGCGCGCGCCAGGCGATGCAGCGCCAGCACCAGTTGCTCCTCCCATTCGCCGGTGCGGTGCTCGATCGATTCGCGCAGCGCCCTTTCCTCCAGCCAGCAGCGGGTGCGAGTCAGCTCATCCAGCTCCTCGGCGCTGACCGGCATGAGGAAGAAGCCGCGCTGGTCGTGGCGGCCGAGCAGGCCTTCCGAAGCCAGACGGTTAAGCGCCTCGCGCACGGGCGAGGCGCCGGCGCCATATCGCGAAACCACCCATTCGACCCGAAGCTTGCTTTCGGTCTCCAGCACACCGCGCAAGAGATCGTCCCGAAGTTGATGATAGACCGTGCTGGCAAGGGTGCTCTTGGGTCCGGCACCTTCATCGCCCGGATCGGCGGTTCCGTACGTCAATATCGCTCCTGTTGCCTGCCTTGGCCTGTTGTTGGTTCTTGTTGCGAAGCAGTCTCAATCCCGTAGGCGTACTATACCGTGCCACACTTCGCGGCCTCAAGCGGAAGATGATGGTATTGGACTTAAAGAGGATAGAGCGCAGTGGCTCGCCGAAGTAACGGGCGGCTCAAGAATATTGAATTTTCTGAGAAGCTTGAGGCGCTGAACAGCGAAGCTACTCATTTCGGTGATCAATCAGACTGGGTATCCAGCCGAGATACGGTCAACGGCCAGGATCAGGCGGCGGCGCTGTCCGCCGCGGTCCTGATCGCCTCGATGTTGGCCCGATAGGCCTCGACGCTGTCGCCCTTGAAGATGGCGGCGCCCGCGACCAGCACATCGGCGCCCGCCGCGGTGACCAGCGGCGCCGTCTCCGGCGACACGCCGCCGTCGATCTCGATGCGAATCGGACGGTTGCCGATCAGCGCCTTCACCCGCTTCACCTTGTCGACCATTGCCGGAATGAACGCCTGACCGCCAAAGCCCGGATTGACGGTCATGATCAGGATCAGGTCGAGCCGGTCGAGCACGTATTCGACAGCGCTTTCGGGTGTCGCCGGGTTGAGCGACACGCCGGCCTTCTTGCCGAGGTTCTTGATGGTCTGCAGCGAGCGGTCGAGATGCGGGCCGGCCTCTGCATGCACGGTCAGGCCGTCGCAGCCGGCCTCGGCGAAGGCGGCCAGATAGGGATCGGCCGGCGCGATCATCAGATGGCAATCGAAGAAGGCCTTGGTACGGTTGCGGATCGCCTTCACCACCGGCGGGCCGAAAGTGATGTTGGGGACGAAATGGCCGTCCATGACGTCGAGATGGATCCAGTCGGCGCCGGCCGCCGCGACGGCTTCGACCTCGTCGCCGAGCTTCGAGAAATCCGACGCCAGCACCGATGGCGCGATCAGGGTTTTCTTGGCCATGTCCGCTTCCCGTTCTTCAAGTCCGCTCCGCCCTAGCGCATCGGCTGCAAAATCGGAACCGATTTTCGGAAAGGACAATGCCCGATTTCGTGTTGGAGGGCAGCTAGCGCCAAAAGGACGCACGTCGCTGTAGACCAGGATGACGTTTAGTGATCCCCGCAAAGGAGAGAGGCGGCACCGCCTCTCTCCTGATTTGCAGCGGGATTCAATTCACCTGAAGCCGTGACCTGGCCTGCCCCGGCAGAAACGACTGGCCTCTGCCTTGCTTCAACTTCTGCAGCCCAAGCGTCTTCGAAGCCGGCCTGGGCACGCAATGTCCGCGCACCGTCATTTCGGTTGGCCGGCAGCCCGTGGTGATGATTGCGTCCCTCACGCACGCCTTGCCGACCAGATGGTAGCCGCGTTTGCAGTCGATGATGATGGAAGGCTTGCGCACGCATTCGCCATTGACGCGCTGTTCGTCACGCCGGCATTTCCCGGCGATCACGGCATTCTTCACGCATTTCAGGCCAAGCTGATGATAGCCGGGCAAGCAATGGATGCTGACGCCGATGCACAGGCCGTCGACCAGCTTCTCGGTGCTCTTGCATGCGGCCACCAGCGGCCTGTCGACACATTTGCCGCGCAGCAGACTTTGGCTGGGCAGGCATTTGCGGCCGGGATCGACGACGACCGGCGGCAGCCTGGGCTTGCCGAAGTCGGGGCGCGGGCTTGAGACCAGATCGTCGACCTTGGGCTCGACTGTGCGTCTTATGCAGGTGAAATCCTCCGCATCCATGTCGATGGTGGCGATGGATCCATTCGGTTTGATCTCCTGCAAGGTGCACTGGATCGAGCGGGTCCTGCTAATGCTGAGATCGTGCGCGGCACTGGCCTTGAACACACCGCCTTCGTTGAAGGCGACCGCGGTCCCGGTGAAGAAGGCGCCATTCGAGCAACCGATCCGATAGTGCAACGCGCCGGGAGCATCGCGGCTCGCTTCGAACGCGACCTGGCCTTTGCGCGGGCAAAGTTTCCTGGATCCGGCGCTGTCGGAAACGGTCACTTCGCCTTGCCAGTCGGCCTTTGCCGGCGGGTTGTCGGGATCGGCCTGCGGTCCATCGGTGAAGCCGCCGCCGCCCGCGCCAGTGCAATGGACGGTGATGTCCTTCCAGCCGTCGAAGGGCTCGAACGGGCCGTTGCCGACTATTTCGGTCTTGTACTGGAAGTACGCGGTCGCTCCGACATTCTCCCATCTCTCATAAGTGGCGAAATAGCCGTTCTTGCCCGCGTCGAAGGACGCCCAGACCTGCTTGAACTCCGATGTGATCGGCCCATTGTCCTTCTGCCGCCAGATGCGCATCGATACCGGCCCGGCCTTGTTGGCCTGCGCGCGGCTGGTCACCTTGAGCGCCGGGCACACTGTGCCGGGTGTCGAGCCGGGCTGGTTCGAGCGGTAGGTGGTCAGGAACAGCTTGACGTTCTTTGTCTCGAATTCGCCGAAGTCGACGGCGATGTCCTGAGCCGCCGGTTTGACGACGGGATCGCAGACGACCTGAACGTCGAACGAACCGTGTTCGGCATAGTGCGATTCGTAGATCGGATAGGGCCAGCTGCCGCCCGTCACCTCGGTGGCGGCATTGTGCATGTCGAGCGCCTTGTCGGTCAGCGCCGAAAAGGTCGCGTGGAAAGTGTGTGTGAACGAATAGGACTTCGTCGGCCCATCGGGCTGGAGGTGCTGGTTGCACTTGGCGATAATCTGATCGCCATAGGGCACCGACGCGATGTCCGCATTCGAAGACAGCGCCATGATCGAGGGATCGAAGGAGAAGTTCTCCTGGTGATCATAGTCGCGGCTGACCGGCGATGCGCTCCAGATCGGCGGAAACGCCCCGCACTGGCTGGGGCCGCATACGCCGAGCGATACACCGACCTGCTGCACGTAGCCTGGCCAGCGTGTGTCGATCTTCATGTGGCCCCAGAACTGGACCGTGCCGCTTTTCAGCCTGTCCCATTTCTGTTTGTCGCTCGAAACGACATGAAGCGTGGTGTTGACGCTCTGCGTGTCGAACGACATCGACTTGATGTTGGCCTGTGTGGCGAAAGCGGAGGTGCTGACTAGTCCGGCTGCGAACAGGGCAACAGTCGCAACCGTATTGCGAAAGGCATAGCTGACTGAAGACATCTCTCTCTCCTGATGTGTTCCTTCAGCGATTGGTCGCCGCTCGCGGCATCAAGGTTCACGCGGGCGATCCCGCCAACGAAAAACCCCGCCGGATTGCTCCGGCGGGGTTCTGGTTTTCCTATCGCTAGATCACGGCTTGGAGTTCTGGATGTTCGCTCCCGCCGGATCCTGCTGCACCTGCGG
>NZ_RZOS01000059.1:0-20223 GCF_004022605.1 Mesorhizobium sp. M4B.F.Ca.ET.089.01.1.1 | reverse complement strand
TCCCGATGCTGTGCCGCACCGGCAATATCTCGAAGCGCGAGATCGGCGCCATCAAGATGCAGCCGGAAGAGACCTTCGTGCAGATCGCCGCCGACTGGGCCGACCGCTTCCTGGCGGCAATTGGCCCCGACCGCAAATTGCAGAACAACATCGCGGTCAAGCGGCTCGACGGCACGCCCGACCTGTCGCGGGCCGGCTACCAGCCGCCGAAGCCCGACAAGAAGCCGCATCGCGGCAAGCGGCCCTTCGAGGCGAACGCGCCCCAAGGTGCTCACAAGCCGAAATTCGAAAAGCGCGGGCAGCCCGAACGCACCGGCGCGACGGAGACCAAGCCCTGGGCGAAAAAGCCCGGCAAGCCGAAATTCGACAAACCAAGGTCCGACGGGCCGGCAAAGCACAAGAAGCCGAAGAACCGGCCGGGCTGAGCGTCTCATCGGATTCAGCGGTCCGTGGGCCCATCCAGCGATTCGTTGATGCAATCGCACCAATTGCCGAAGGCGCCGCCGCCCCTCATCGCCCTGCCGGGCACTTCTCCCCGTATAGTGACGGGGAGAAGAGGCTGGCCGCGATCTTGGCACCCATCCTGCGATGGCGATTGGTGAAATCGGCGATGGCAGCGCCCCTCTCCCCGTCACTATACGGGGAGAGGATGCCGGCAGGCAGGTGAGGGGCGGCGCCCACCTCGGATAGGCAAAGGAACGGGAGGCAGACCTGAAACGATTGCTCACCATGTCCGGCATGCCTCTTGCGATCCGCGTCGACTTTGAACAGTCTGGGCAAGGCGCAACTTTGGGGGCAAGGCCATGCGCGGCGAAATTCTGCACTATGACGAGGACCAGGGTTTTGGTTTCCTCACCGGAGCCGACGGCAACCGCTACAGCTTCGCGCGCGAGGACATGCGCCGCGAGACCTCGCTGACCAAGGGCGCTGTGGTCGAGTTCCAGCCGGATCGCGGCCAGGCGCGCAACGTCTACTCGGTCCGTCCACAGGCCTCGGCCTCCCCAGGCGCCACCGCCCCAACCGCCGCGCCGCCGCAGCAAGCCGCCCTTAGGCCGGCGGCCGCACAGCACTTCGGCCGCGCGGCCGACGCAGGCCCAGCTCAGTCCACCGGTCTGTGGGACTATTTCTGGCGGGCGGTGACGCGAAACTATTTCAACTTCGCCGACCGCGCCCGCCGCAAGGAATTCTGGGCCTTCTGCCTGTTCTGGACCATCAGCGTCATCGCGGTCGTCGCCATCGGCCTCGCCGCCGACGCGGCGATCGGCGATCTCGAGCCCGGCCAGGAAATGCCGGCGATGACGGTCGGCCTTTGCGGCCTGTTCATCCTGGCGTCGATCCCGCCCTGGATCGGCCTGATCGTGCGCCGCCTGCACGACATCGGCCTGACCGGCTGGCTCGCCATCCTCTGCTTCATCCCGACGATTGGCGGCCTCGCGACGCTGGTCTTCGCGCTGATCCCGACGCAAACCCGCGAGAACCAGTGGGGCCCGGTGCCGCAGGGCGTCAGGATTTAGCGGCCGTCTTCAGCGCCTCGCCCGACAACCGGAGAAAAATCTTCTGGCCGTGGCGCTCGGCACCAAGCTGCGTGTAGAAGCGCCGCGCGCCGTCGTTCCAGTCCTCGGTGGTCAGGTCGATGCGGCCGATGCCGTGGCTCAGGCAATGACCGGCGAGAAACGCGATCAGCGCGCGGCCGGCGCCCTGGTTGCGGGCGCCTTCGCGCACGAAAAGATCCTTCAGGAACATCAGCCGTTCGAGATCGATGCCGGGATGCGCGATGGCCACCGAAGCCAGGCCGGCAACCTCGCCGCCGGCGAAAGCGAGCGCGAAATGCGGGTAGGCCGGGCTTTCATCGGTGAGCCACTGCCGCGCCGCAGCCAGCGCCCGGTCGTGATCGAGCTGCGTCTGCCGGTAATGCGCCGCCATCTCGCAAAGGATGGTGGCGAGCGCCGCCGCGTCTTCAGTCGTCGCCCAGCGGACGTCGACCGCCATGGGATCAGCCCAGGAACTTGGCGATGATGGCGTCGCCCATTTGCACCGTGCCGACCTCGGTCATGCCTTCGGACATGACGTCCTTGGTGCGCAGGCCGTCGTCGAGCACGGCGGCAATCGCCGCTTCGAGCTTGTCGGCTTCGGCCACCATGCCGAAGGAATAGCGCAGGCACATGGCGAAGGATGCGATCATGGCGATCGGGTTGGCGATGCCCTTGCCGGCGATGTCGGGCGCCGAGCCGTGCACCGGCTCGTAGAGCGCCTTGCGCTTCTTAGTCTTGACGTCAGGCGCGCCGAGCGAGGCCGACGGCAGCATGCCGATCGAGCCGGTGAGCATGGCGGCGATGTCGGAAAGCATGTCGCCGAACAGATTGTCGGTGACGATGACGTCGAACTGCTTCGGCCAGCGCACCAGCTGCATGCCGCCGGCGTCGGCCAGCATATGGTCGAGCTTGACGTCCGAATATTTCGCCGCGTGCGTCTGGCTGACCACCTCGTTCCACAGCACGCCGGATTTCATGACGTTGCGCTTTTCCATCGAGGTGACGTGGTTCTTGCGCGTGCGGGCCAGCTCGAAGGCGACGCCGGAGATGCGCTCGATCTCGAACGTGTCGTAGACCTGCGTGTCGATGCCGCGCTTCTGGCCGTTGCCGAGATCGATGATCTGCTTCGGCTCGCCGAAATAGACGCCGCCGGTGAGCTCGCGCACGATCAGGATGTCGAGGCCCTCGACCACCTCCTGCTTCAGCGAGGAGGACGCGGCAAGCGCCGGGTAGCAGATCGCCGGACGCAGATTGGCGAACAGCTCCATGTCCTTGCGCAGGCGCAAGAGTCCGGCCTCGGGGCGCACTTCGTAAGGCACCTTGTCCCATTTCGGCCCGCCGACGGCGCCGAACAGCACGGCATCCGCTGCCATCGCCTTTGCCATGTCGGCATCCGAGATCGCCGCGCCATGCGCGTCGTAGGCGCAGCCGCCGACCAGCCCCTCATCGGTGGCAAAACCGCTGCCGAGTTCTTCGTTCATGGCCGCGATCAGCTTCTTCACCTCGGCCATCGCTTCGGGGCCGATGCCGTCGCCGGCGAGCAGGAGGAGATTTTTCGAAGCCATGGAGAACCATCCCGATAGTGTTTGGAGAAACCGCGGCCTTGCTAAACGCCAAGTGGTCCGTACGCAAGGGGATGCAGAAGGCCGCGACGCCCCTTGCACCTGCCGGCCCTGCAGGAACTGGGTCCTCGCCCCCGCCAGAGGCGGGGGAGAGGTGGCCGAGAAGCGGACGGAGAGGGGGTCTTCGTAGGGTGCTGCCCCAGCTCCGTCTCGGCTTCGCCGAGCCACCTCTCCCCACGTCTAGGGAATGCACGCATCTTCTGTGAGTGGCGTGACTGATCGGCCGAGCCTTGATTGCCCCGTGGTTCCCCCAATCCGTCGCTGCTTCGCAGCGCCACCTTTCCCCCCTCCGGAGGGAAAGGAAGGGAGCATTGGTGGACGAGCGTTGACGGCAAAAGGCCTGGCGTCTTTCCTCTACCCCGTCGATCGGGGGAGAGGTGGCTCGGCGAAGCCGAGACGGAGTGGGGGTCGACCAGCCCTACATTAGACAATCCATGCGCCAAGCTGCCATGCACGCTATCGCAAAAACCAGCCGCTTGGAAATGCGTGCATGCCATAGCCCACTGTGTGGGCGAGAAACCCAAGCTGGAATAGCGGCGCGCCTACCGGTGCGAAAGGACATTCACCAGCCGGCCGAACGGGTCGCGCACAAAGAAGCGCCGCACGCCCCAGGGCTCGTCGGCCGGGCCGTATTCGATGGCGAAGCCGGCCTTGCGCATGGCCGCAAGCGCCTCGTCGACGTCGTCGACCTCGATCGACAGATCAGGCACCGGCGTGCCGGAGCCGCCCTCGGTCATGAAGCTGATCTGCACCGTCATCGTCTCGGCCGAGCCGCTGGTGACGATCCAGCCTCGGTCCATCAAAACATCGAGCCCGAGCACGTCCTGATAGAAATGCTGCGCAGCGGCGGTGTCCTGCGTGGCGATGTTGGCGACGATGCGCTTGACCTTCACCATCGGCTGATCCTCGCTTTGTGCAAGCGCCCCGGTCTTGCGCGACCTGCATCAGGCCGTGCGCTTGAGCGCGGTCACTTCGATCTCGATCTTCATCTCCGGCTTGTTGAGCTGGCAGACGATCATCGTCGCCGCCGGCCGGATATCGCCGAACGCCTCGCCGAGGATCGGGAACACCACGTCAACATAGGCCTGGTCGGTGATGTAGTAATGCACCCGCACCACATCGGCCATCTCGAAGCCTCCGTCGGCCAGGGCCTTTGCAATGGTGGCGAGGCAATTGCGCGTCTGCGCCTCGACCGTGTCGGGCATGGTCATGGTGGCATAGTCATAGCCGGTGGTTCCCGAGACGAAGCACCAGTCGCCCTGCACCACCGCGCGCGAATAGCCGGCGGTTTTCTCGAAGGGCGAGCCGGTGGAGATGAGTGTGCGCATGGAAACCTCGCAGTTGTTGCGGTTATCCTGAAGCAGACGGGCGATCCGGTCGTGAGCCAGGGAGCATCGATTGTCGGTGCAAAACTTTGATGCTGGCGGGCCAGCGCCCCCCTCTGGCCTGCCGGCCATCTTCCCCACTTGGGGGGAGATCAGATGTCGCCTTGGCTTTCGCCAACCACCAACGTTGCAAGGCGGGCGGGGCGCCGAAACAGCCAATCTCCCCCCAAGTGGGGGAGATGGCCGGCAGGACAGAGGGGGGCGCGAAGGAACGCGGCGAAGCAGAAGGCGCTCACGCGCCGCCCGGCAAGAACCTAATTCGCCGCCCCCTGCGCGTCGTCATATGCTTTCTTGATATCCGCTGGCCAATCCTTCAGCGGCGGCCGAGCATCGGGCTCGCCATTGTCGCCGCGGCGGGCGAAATAGACCATGTGCTTGACCGGGTCGACCGCCATGAAGCCGTCATTGCCGCCGCAATCGTGCGGCACGCAGCCGGTGGCGTAGAAGGCGCCGGATGCGGTCCTTTCGGTGCCGCCGCCGACCAGCAGGCTGGTCGCCATGTCCGGCATGGTGTCGCCGAGCACCGCCTGCGCCGCCTTGTAGACGGCCTCGTTGTGGAAGGCGTCGATGATGTTGTCGTATTTCGACGGGTCGACATCCTTCCAGTCGGTGCCGGATTCCGGCGTGTAGGTGAGGTTGCCGGAGGTGGTCAGCCCTTCGGTCGGCGACCATTGCAGCGCCGCTCTCGTCTCTCCCGGCAGCAGGAAGGGCACATAGTAGATGGCGCTGTCGGAAACCGCGGGCGGCGGCGCGCCGCATTCGTCCTGCTCGACGGTGGCGGTCTGGATCTCGCCGCCTTCCGGCTTCCAGGCGATGACGCTCGCCGGCCCGCATTGATTGCCGCCATCGCCGACATCGAACAGTGCGACCTTGACGCCGCCGACCTCGACAATCTTGTCGAAGAAGACGTCGTAATTGTCGGCGAGCTGCTTGCCGTCATAGGCGAGCACCTTCTCGCCATACTCCTCCTGCTGGGTGATGGTGAACTGGCCTCCCTCGAACGGGATCGGCGCCTGCTTGTCCTCGTCGGCCGGCGCCGCATCGGTGGTGCTCGACGCGCCCTGGTCGGCGGCGCCGCCGGACGCATCGTCGGCCGGCACCAGCACCGGGTCGGTCTGGGCATGCGCGCCCGCCATCGGCAGCAGGTTCACCGCCAGCGCGCAGGCGCCGGCCAGAAGCGAGCGTGTCATGACTGTCCCTCCGTTCAGCCGCAGCACGAACCCGGCCTGTCGTGGCCGGGCTTAACCATTCAGATACAGACGATCAGGCCCAGGGGCGCTGCGCGGCGTTCTTCTGTTCGAACGAGGCGATGGCGCCGGCCTTCTCCATGGTCAGGCCGATGTCGTCCAGCCCGTTGAGCAGGCAGTGACGCTTGAAGTCGTCGAGGTCGAACGTGACCACGCCGCCGTCGGGGCCGCGGATCTCCTTGGCCTCGAGATCGACCGACAGCGTGGCGTTGGAGCCGCGCGAGGCGTCGTCCATCAGCTTGTCCAGGTCTTCCGGGCTGACGGTGATCGGCAGGATGCCGTTCTTGAAGCAGTTGTTGTAGAAGATGTCGGCGAACGAGGTCGAGATGACGCAGCGAATGCCGAAATCGAGCAGCGCCCACGGCGCGTGCTCGCGGCTCGAGCCGCAGCCGAAATTGTCGCCGGCGACCAGGATCTGCGCCTTGCGATAGGCCGGCTTGTTGAGCACGAAGTCGGGGTTCTCCGAGCCGTCCTCCTTGTAGCGCACCTCGGCGAACAGGCCGGTGCCGAGCCCGGTGCGCTTGATCGTCTTCAGATAATCCTTGGGGATGATCATGTCGGTGTCGATGTTGACGATCGGCATCGGCGCGGCGACGCCGGTCAGCTTGGTGAATTTGTCCATTGGCTTTTGCCCGTTTTTCGTTGCGGGGGATTTGCTGGCGCACGGTTTACACAAAGCCGGCGGCAAATGAAAGGCAACTGTTCGTGCGCGGATCGGCGGTCAGAAAAGACTTCGAAATCCTGGCCCCTTGGTGCAGTCTGGCGCCCATGACCGAACCATCCCGCGTCCTCTATGCCAGCGAGCCGGCGGTCGGCGTCGCCGAGTTCCGCCGCGTGCTGGTGGAATCCGGCCTCGGCGAGACGCGCCCCGTCGACGACGAGGCCCGGCTGACGACCATGCTCGGCAACGCCAACCTGGTGCTGACGGCGCGCCTCGACACAGAGGGCAAGCCGCTGATCGGCGTCGCGCGCGGCGTCACCGACTTTGCCTGGGTCTGCTACATTTCCGAGCTTGCCGTTTCCCAATCCGCGCAAGGGCTCGGCGTCGGCAAGGGCCTGATGGACGAGGCGCGCCGCCAGCTCGGTCCCGCCGTCGCCATCAGCCTGATCTCGATGCCGGACGCTGTCGGCTTCTACGAGCGCATCGGCATGACGCGCATGCCGGACGCCTTCTGGTTCTCCCGCAAGGGCTGATCCGGCTGGCGACCCTGAAGTCCTGCTTGAGACCGGCAAGGGTTCTGCCCACCCGCCGTGAAAGGATTGAGCCAAAGCAAACGTCGTGATCCTTCGCGCCCCCCTCTGCCCTGCCGGGCATCTCCCCCTCAAGGGCAGGGCTATCGCATATGGGTTAGCGCCTGGATGAGATAGTCGTCGTTCCAGGCGCATTTCTTGATGCGGTGGCTGATGGGGACTTTGTCGGCATCGGCTGCCTGGAGGACGTTTCTGGCGATGCGGGTGAGGATTGCGGTGTTTGCCGGAGCATTGTCCTTGCGGGCTCGGGATTGATCTTCGCCCAGATGAACGTCGAGCATCCAATGCAGCCCGTTCTCGATCTGCCAATGCGCCCTTGAGAGGTCGAGGGCTTGCTGTGGCGACAGCAGTGTCGAGGCCATGAACAGGCGCGTCAGCGGTTCGGCCTGATCGCGCCGGCTGGAGATGCGGATGAAGGCTTTATGGCCAGGCATCAGCGGCTCGGCAGTGGCCACGACCTCTGCCTGCCGCCACTCGTCGCGGCCATGGCTGGTCTCGGTCCGCTCCGCGACAGCGGGGGTGCTCCCGGCCAGATGTTGCTTGGCATGAACAACCCAATGCCGACGGTTGCCCTTAAGAGCGAGCAGGTAGTCGCCTCCCCGCTCGGTGATGGCCTCAGCCATGCGCGTGTGACAGTGGAGCGCATCGGCGGTGACCATTCTACCAGTAAGATCAATGAGTTCGACGACTTTAAGGGCAGCCTCGACCTCATTCTCGGCAGTGCCGGGGGATACCGCTGCCAGGCATAACCGTGTCTCGGTGGCGAAGGCCGACACCGTCAGAGGCGGACTGGCGGCAAGGCCCTTCTCATAGGCCCGCCGCAGCGCCTTACCGTCGAGGGCGACCACCTCCTGGCATGCCCGTGCAAAGCCTGCGGCAAAGGCTGCGAAGGCACGCCCGAAAGCCTCCGGATCCAGCAGCCGCAACAGCCGCGAGAAGGTGTCGTGACTGGGCGCCACCTCATACTCAATCAACCGCGACAGTGCCTGCCTGCGCTCTTGAGCAAACAACGAGAACTCTGTCGCGTTGTTTGCCCCGCACAGGCTTGCCGCGATCATCATCACGATCAGATCGCCAAGCCGATGCGTGGCGTTACCAGCGCGGGGGTCAGGCACGGCGCCGAAATAGCTTTCAAGGCTCGAAATGGCAGTCTCTCCCTCGTTAAGACTGCCTGCTCACAGAATCCCTTCTCAGCCCAACTTCAAGTCCCAAAAAGCCATATGCGATTCCCCTGCCCACAAGGGGGAGATTGGCAGCTTCGATCCCGGCGCCTTTTCTGCCACATCGGCGATTGGCGAAAGCCGGCGTGACATCTGATCTCCCCCCTCGAGGGGGAGATGTCGCCGAAGGCGACAGAGGGGGTCGGTCCGACCGGGCGCGGCCTGTTCCTTTCCTCTCCCTCCGGAGGGGGGAGAGGAAAGGTGCCGTTCACTCGCCTGCCGGCAGTTTCACCGATCGATCCGCGTCGACAGAATGATCGACGACGACGTCCGCTCGACCCCGTCCATAGCGCCGATCTGGTCGAGCAGCGCGTCGAGATCGCGGATCGACGGCGCGTCGACGATGACGATCATGTCGAAATTGCCGCTGACCGAATGCAGCGTCCTGACCGGCGGCAGCGCCGCCAAGGCGCGCACCACCTTGTCGGCGAGCTTGGGCGTGACGGTAAGCAGCACATGCGCCCTGACCAGCCCTTGCTCATAGTCGGGCGACAACCGCACGCCGTAGCCCGCAATGATGCCGCGCTGCTCCAGCCGATCGATCCGGCTCTGCACCGTGGTGCGCGACACGCCGAGCTGGCGGGCGAGCTCGGCGGTCGAGGCGCGCGCGTTGGCGCGCAGCAGCGAAAGCAGGGCCTGTTCGGCATCGCTGATCATTTCGACGATCCTTGTCGGCATATTGTTCAAAATGGCATTTCGCTTCGTACAATTCCACGCTTCCTTTCGACAGGCAAGCTGCGATGATTCCCGCCAGTTTCGAAATGGCAGGGGTATAGATCATGAAAAAGAACATCGTTGTCGTCGGCGCCGGCAAGATCGGCTCGACCATCGCCGAGATGCTCGCCTCCACCGGCGACTATGGCGTGACGCTCGTCGACCGCTCGGCGGCGCAGCTTGCGGCGGCCGAATTGCCCGCCGGTGTCGAGACGCTTGAGATCGACATCGCCGCGCCGGGCGTGCTCGAGGCGGCGCTTGCCGGCAAGTTCGCGGTGCTGAGCGCCGCGCCCTTCCATCTCACCACGCGCATCGCCGAGGCTGCCGCCGCTACCGGCGTGCACTATCTCGACCTCACCGAGGATGTCGTCAGCACCAGGCGGGTTAAGGAGCTGGCGCGCGACGCCGGGAGCGCCTTCATTCCGCAATGCGGGCTGGCGCCGGGCTTCATCTCCATCGTCGCCAACGATCTCGCCAGCCGCTTCGACACGCTGGAGAGCGTGCGCATGCGGGTCGGCGCGCTGCCGCAATATCCGTCCAACGCGCTGAACTACAATTTGACCTGGAGCACCGACGGCGTCATCAACGAATACTGCGAGCCCTGCGAGGCGATCGTCGAGGGCGAGCTGATCGAGGTACCGCCGCTGGAGGAGCGCGAGGAGTTCTCGCTCGACGGCGTCACCTACGAGGCCTTCAACACCTCGGGCGGGCTGGGCACGCTGGCCGAGACGCTGAAGGGCAAGGTGCGCACGCTGAACTACCGCACCATCCGCTATCCCGGCCACGCCGCGATCATGAAGGCGCTGCTCAATGATCTCGGGCTTCGCCATCGCCGCGACGTGCTGAAGGACATTTTCGAGAGCGCGCTGCCGTCGACGCTGCAGGACGTCGTCATCGTCTTCGTCACCGTCTCGGGCCGCAAGAATGGCCGCCTGCTGCAGGAGACCTACGCCAACAAGATCTACTCGAAGCGCGTCGGCACCCTGGTGCGCAGCGCCATCCAGATCACCACCGCCTCCGGCATCTGCGCCGTGCTCGACATGCTGGCCGACGGCTCGCTGCCGGCCAGGGGCTTCGTGCGCCAGGAAGACATCGCGCTCGACGCCTTCCTCGCCAACCGCTTCGGCCGCGCCTACGCTCAGCACGAGATGGAAAGCCGGCTCGCGGGGTGAGCTGTGCAATCTTCCCCGTTGAGGGGGAGATGTCGCCGAAGGCTACAGAGGGGGTCGCTTCGCGTGGAGCGCTAACCTCCATCTGTCGCAAGGGAGGTCGCGTCCGGTCGCACCGGCCCCCTCTGGCCTGCCGGTCATCTCCCCCTCAAGGGGGGAGAAACCTTTTCAAATATGCAGCGCCTGACCCAGCGCCTTGAGCGCCGCTTCCTGGAAACCTTCGCCCTGCGTCGGATGGGCGTGGATCGTTCCCGCGATGTCCTCCAGCCGCGCCCCCATTTCCAGCGCCAGGCCGAACGCGGCTGACAGTTCCGAGACCCCCTGGCCGACCGCCTGGATGCCCAGCACCAGGTGGTTGTCGGCGCGGGCGACGACGCGCACGAAGCCATCCTCGCCGAGCCTGGTCATGGCGCGGCCGTTGGCGGCGAACGGGAACTGGCCGATCTTGATCTCGCCAGCCAGCGCCTTCGCCTCGTCCGGCGACAGACCGGCGGTCACCAGCTCCGGATCGGTGAAACAGATCGCCGGGATCGAGCGCTTGTCCCAGCTTCTTTTGTGGCCGGCGACGATCTCGGCCACCATCTCGCCCTGCGCCATCGCCCGGTGCGCCAGCATCGGCTCGCCGGTGACGTCGCCGATGGCGAAGATGCCGCGCATCGAGGTGCGGCACTGCTCATCGATGCGGATGAATTTGCCGGCCATGTCGAGGTCGATCTGGTCCAGCCCCCAGCCTTCGGTGAGCGGCTTGCGCCCGACGGTGACGAGGATCTTGTCGGCGGCGACCTTGGCGTTCTTGCCGTCTGCCGCCTCGACCAGCAGCGCATCGCCCTTGCCGGCCTGTCCCTGGGTCGACACCCCCTTGGCCTTGGCGCCTGTCATCACCTCGATGCCGAGCTCGCCGAGCCGCTTCACCACCGGTCGGGTCAGTTCGGCGTCATATTGCGCCAGCACGCGGGGCAGCGCCTCAACCACGGTGACCTTGGCGCCCATTTTTGCGAAGGCCATGCCAAGCTCCAGCCCGATATAGCCGCCGCCGACCACGGCGAGCTTCTTCGGCACCTCGCTCAACGCCAGCGCGTCCGTCGACGAGATCACCGGGCCGCGGAACGGCAGGAACGGCAGTTCGACCGGCGCCGATCCGGTCGCGATCACCACCGTCTCGGCGCGGATCACCTGGGTGCCGGTCTCGGTCTCGACCTCGACGGTCTTGCCGTCGCGGAACGTCGCCCAGCCCTGCACGGTCTTCACCCTGGCCTTCTTCAGCAGCCCGGCGACGCCGCTGTTCAGCCGGCTAACGATGCCGTCCTTCCAGGCGATTGCCTTGGCCAGATCGAGCGTCGGCGCGGCGACCGAAATGCCGAGCGGGCTGTTGCCGCCGGCCATATGCGCCACCTTCTCGAACTCCTCCGCGGCATGGATCAGCGCCTTGGAGGGAATGCAGCCGACATTGAGGCATGTGCCGCCCGGCTTTCCCGCCTCGACGATCACCGTATCGACGCCGAGCTGGCCGGCGCGGATCGCGCACACATAGCCGCCGGGCCCGGCGCCGATGACGAGCAGCTTGCAGGAGATTTCTTTCATGATGTGGTCCTTCGATCCGAGGGAACGTTCCGTCGCGATCCTTCGCGCCCCCCTCTGTCCTGCCGGACATCTCCCCCACGAGGGGGGATATCAGCAGCTTCGTCGTTTCGTTCATTCCTGCAACGGCGGAGATTGGCGAAGCCCGGCATGACGTCCAATCTCCCCCCTTGTGGGGGAGATGCCTGGCAAGGCAGAGGGGGGCGCTGTCCCGCCATCATCTCAATCGTCCCGCCCCACTAATCCACGAAAATCAGCGCAGGCGTTTCCAGCAGCGCCTTGATGCGCTGGACGAACACAGCGGCATCCCAGCCGTCGATGACGCGATGGTCGAAGCTGGACGACAGGTTCATCATCTTGCGCGGGATGAACTGGGTGCCGTCCCACACCGGCCGCACCATCATCTTGTTGACGCCGACGATCGCCACCTCCGGATAGTTGATGACCGGCGTCGTCGCCACGCCGCCCATGGCGCCGAGCGAGGTGATGGTGATGGTCGAGCCTGACAGCTCGTCGCGGCTCGCCGTGCCCGACTTCGCCGCCTCGGCCAGCCGGTTGACCTCGGCGCCGCACTCCCACAGGTCGCGCGCCTCGGCATGCTTGACCACCGGCACCACCAGCCCGGACGGCGTCTGCGCGGCGATGCCGATATGGACGCCGCCATGCTGGTGGATGATGCCGGCCTCGTCGTCGAAGATCGCGTTGATGCTCGGCTGGTCGGCGATCGCCTTGGCCATCGCCCGCATTAGGAACGGCAGCAGCGTCAGCTTCGGCCGGTCCTGCCGCTTCTCCTTGTTCAGCGTCGCCCGCAGCTCCTCCAGTGAAGTGACGTCGATCTCCTCGACATAGGTGATGTGTGGGATGCGCGATTTGGCGAGCGCCATCTTCTCGGCGATCTTGCGCCGCAGCCCGATGACCTTGATGTCCTCGACATTGTCCTTGCGGGCAAGCCCGGAGGTTTTCGCGACCTGCGGCCCGCGCGCCAGGAACGCCTCGATATCCTCATGGCCGATGCGGCCGGCCGGGCCGGAACCCGCGACCTGCCTGAGGTCGATGCCGGCTTCCCTGGCGCGCAGCCGGACGGCGGGCGAGGCCAAAGGCTTCTCGCCTTCGGGACGCGGCGCGCCGGAAACCAAGGCCCGTGCCGCCCCATTTGCGGGAGCTGGCGCCGGCTTGGCTTTCGGCGCGGCGACCTTTGACTGCGCCTTCGGGCTCGCCGGAGCGGCCTCGGGTTTCGGGGTTGGCAGCTTGGCTGGCGGTTCGGCCTTGATGGCCTCTTCCGCCGCATCGCTCTGCGGCTTCATATTGCCCTCGCCGGCAACCTTCAGCCGCACGATCGGCGAGCCGATCGCCACCGTGTCGCCGATCTCGGCGCCCAGCCACAGGATCTCGCCATCGACCGGCGAGGGAATCTCGACGGTTGCCTTGTCGGTCATGACGGCGGCCAGCACCATGTCCTCGCGCACGAGGTCGCCGACCTTCACATGCCATTCGACCAGCTCGGCCTCGGCGACGCCTTCACCGACATCCGGCAGCTTGATGACGTGCTCGCCCATGGTCAGGCCTCCCCTCTTCAAGCTTCCAGCGTTTCGACGAGCGCGCGGCCGACCCGGGCCGGGCCGGGAAAGTAGTCCCACTCCTGCGCGTGCGGATAGGGCGTGTCCCAGCCGGCGACGCGCACGACCGGTGCTTCCAGATGGTAGAAGCAGTGCTCCTGCACCAGCGCCGAGAGCTCGGCGCCGAAACCGGAGGTCAACGTCGCCTCGTGCACCACCACGCAGCGTCCGGTCTTCGTCACCGAGGCGACGATCGTCTCGAGATCG
Organism: Mesorhizobium sp. M4B.F.Ca.ET.089.01.1.1; assembly: GCF_004022605.1. Classification (NCBI taxonomy): domain Bacteria; kingdom Pseudomonadati; phylum Pseudomonadota; class Alphaproteobacteria; order Hyphomicrobiales; family Phyllobacteriaceae; genus Mesorhizobium; species Mesorhizobium sp. M4B.F.Ca.ET.089.01.1.1. Next base: position 6,682 of record NZ_RZOS01000059.1, on the reverse strand, counting down.
AGCGGCAGCAGGGTCCTCAGATCGATGATCTCGGCGTCTATGCCGGTCTCCGCGGCCGCCGCCTCGGCGACATAGACCATCGTGCCATAGGCGAGCACCGTAACCGCGGCGCCCTGCCTGCGGATCGCCGCCTTGCCGAGCGGGACAGTGTAGTGGCCGTCGGCGACCTCGCCAAGATCATGTTTCGACCACGGCGTCACCGGGCGGTCGTGATGGCCGTCGAACGGACCGTTGTAGAGCCGCTTCGGCTCGAGGAAGATCACCGCATCGGGATCCTCGATCGCCGCGATCAGCAGCCCCTTGGCGTCGGCAGGGTTGGACGGCACGATCACCTTCAGGCCGGAGACGTGGGTGAACAGCGCCTCCGGGCTCTGGCTGTGCGTCTGGCCGCCGAAGATGCCGCCGCCGGTCGGCATGCGAACCACGATCGGGCAGGTGAAATCGCCGTTGGAGCGATAGCGCAGCCGCGCCGCCTCCGAGACGATCTGGTCGTAGGCCGGATAGACATAGTCGGCAAACTGCACCTCGACGCAGGGCTTAAGCCCATAGGCGGCCATGCCGATGGCGGCGCCGACGATGCCGGCTTCGCTGATCGGCGCATCGAAGCAGCGGCTCTTGCCGTATTTGGCCTGCAGGCCTTGCGTGCAGCGGAAGACGCCGCCGAAGAAGCCGACATCCTCGCCGAACACGACGACGCGCTCGTCGCGCCCCATCGACACGTCCATGGCGTCGCGGATCGCCTCGATCATGGTCCGTCTCGGCATGGTCAGACCCCTGCCTGCTGGCGCTGGCGCCTGAGATGCGGCGGCATCTCGGCATAGACGCCCTCGAACATGTCGCGCGTCGACGGCTTGCCGCCGGCATGCAGCGTGCCGTGGCTCTCGGCCTCCTTCTGCGCCGCGATCACCGTCTCGAGGATTTCGGCTTCCGCCTGGGCATGGCGCTCGTCCGACCAGACGCCGCGCAGGATGAGATGGTTCTTCAGCCGCACGATCGGGTCGCCGAGCGGCCAGGCATCGGACTCCGCCTTCGGCCGGTAGGCGGACGGGTCGTCCGAGCTCGAATGCGCGCCGACGCGGTAGGTGACATATTCGACCAGCGTCGGCCCGAGATTACGGCGCGCCCGCTCGATCGCCCATTTCGCCACCGCATGGACGGCGAGATAGTCGTTGCCGTCGACGCGCAGCGAAGGGATGCCGAAACCGAGGCCGCGCGCCGCGAAAGTGCCGGAGCCACCACGCGCAATGCCCTGGAACGTCGAGATCGCCCACTGATTGTTGACGACATTGAGCACCACCGGCGCCTTGTAGGTCGAGGCGAACACGAGTGCTGCATGAAAATCGGACTCCGCCGTCGAGCCGTCGCCGATCCAGGCGGCGGCGATGCGCGAATCGTTGGAGATCGCCGAAGCCATCGCCCAGCCCACCGCCTGGATGTACTGCGTCGCCAGATTGCCGGAGATCGAGAAGAAGCCGTGCTCCTTTGACGAATACATGATCGGCAGTTGCCGGCCCTTCAGCGGATCGGCCTCGTTGGAATAGATCTGGTTCATCATCGTGACCATCGGATAGCCGTCGGCGATGAGCAGGCCGGCCTGCCGATAGGTCGGGAAGTTCATGTCGCCCTTGGTCAGCGCCTTGCGGAAGGCGCAGCTCACCGCCTCCTCGCCGAGATGCTGCATGTAGAAGGAAGTCTTGCCCTGGCGCTGCGCCATCTGCATGCGCTGGTCGAAGCTGCGCAGCGTCATCATGTGGCGCAGGCCTTCGAGCAATTCCTGGTCGGAAAGCAGCCCGGCCCACGGCCCGACTGCCTCGCCGTCGCGGTTGAGCACGCGGATGATCGAGAACGCCATGTCGCGGATGGTGCGCGGATCGACATCGATCTCCGGGCGCGGCGCCGATCCGGCCTTGGGGATGGTCACATTGGAGAAATCGGGCGTGCCACCCGGCCGCACCTCGGGCTCGGGAACATGGAACCGCAACATTCCAGCATCGGCCATGACCTACGTCCTCCAATGTTGCCGGTGCGATAGTTGCACATCCGCGCCACTAATTCATCGGCCAGATGACGGGCCGTGCCCCGGCTTCTCGGCTGATCAAGGCCGATACGGCGCGCTGGCGACAAGATGCAGATATGACGGCGAAATTTCTTGTCGATGTTTTCCTGCGTCACGCAATTTGGCGAATGGCTGTGACCGGTCTGGCGCAAGAGCCTGAAATGCCCGGACCACGTAGGCGTTCGGGTAACTGTCGAGGCCAGTGCTGCCCCTCACCTGCCTGCCGGCATCCTCTCCCGGTATGGTGACGGGGAGAGGGGCGCTGTGTCCCCCGTTTCGCCAATCATCAACGTCGCAAGAAGGGCGCCAACGTCGCGGCCATCCCACTTCTCCCCGTCACTATGTGGGGAGAAGGTGCCGGCAGGCGGATGGGGGGCGGCGCCGGCGGTCAGCTATGAATCATCATCCGACATCGAAACAATCGCCCGCGCGAGCCAGATAGGCCTCTGCAAGTTGCCGAAACTCTGGTTCACCCGCCCCGCCTCATGCTAACTCACCCCGCATGGCACAGAAGAAGGGATACGAGGTCGATTCGTGGCTGGCGCGGCCTGACGCGGCCATGTCCATCGTCCTGCTTTACGGCCCGGACCGCGGGCTCGTCGCCGAACGGGCCAGGGCTTTTGCCGGCAAGACCGGCCTGCCGCTCGACGATCCGTTCTCGGTCGTCAGGCTGGACGGCGCGGAAGTCGACCGCGACCAGGGCCGCCTGCTCGACGAGGCGCGCACCGTGCCGATGTTCTCCGACCGGCGGCTCTTGTGGGTGCGCAACGCCAGCGGCCAGAAAGCGCTGGCCGACGACGTCAAGGCGCTGACATCGGAGCCGGCGCGGGACGCCATCATCCTCATCGAGGCCGGCGACCTGAAGAAGGGCACCGGCCTGCGCGCCATCGTCGAGGCCGCCGGCAACGCCATCGCCCTGCCCTGCTATGCCGACGAGGCAAGGGATATCGACACCGTCATCGACGACGAACTGCGCAAGGCCGGCATGTCGATGACGCTGGAGGCGCGCCAGGCGCTGCGCCGCAATCTCGGCGGCGACCGGCTGGCGTCGCGCGGCGAGATCGAGAAGCTGGTGCTCTACGCCCACGGCCAGAAGGAGATCAACCTCGACGATGTCCGGGCGACGTCCGGCGACGTGTCAGGCGCCTCCTTCGACGATGCCGTCGATGCGCTGCTGGACGGCAAGATCGCCGATTTCGACACCGCTTTCACCCGACACTGCCAGGGCGGCGGCCACCCCTTCCTGGTGCTGTCGGCGGCGATGCGCCAATTGCAGGCGATCCAGGCGATGCGCGGCCAGATGGAAGGCGGCGGCCGCAACGCCGCCTCCGTCGTCGCGGCCGCGCGCCCGCCGGTCTTCTTCTCGCGGCGCAAGCTGGTGGAAAAGACGCTGGAGCGCTGGAACGTCGAGGCGCTCGGCCGGGCGCTCAACCGGCTGCAGACCGCCGTGCTGCAGACCCGCAAGCGGCCGGACCTGTCGGAAGCCCTGGCGCGCCAGGCGCTGCTTGGCATTGCGGTCGAAAGCGCGCGGTTGGCGCAGAGGGGCTGAGCCGTCTTCGCCTGAATGCAGTCCCGGTCGCCTATTAGAGCAATTCCAGGAAAAGTGGCCGGCGGTTTTCCATACGGGATTGCGCAATAACAAACACTTAGGGGCAGACCCGGATTCCATGAAGCGCTGTGCCGCACTACAGACTTCAACCTCAAATTGGGATTGGCTGGCTCGCGCCAGGTGTTTCAGGGGCGATTCGGGGGGGTGAAATGACCAAGAAAGTCGTTACGGGTTCTTTTTCAGCGTGTTCTTGACGGTTGTCCTCTGGCAGGTCACCGCTCGCCTGTCCTTCGGCCGCGCGTTGGACGACATCGTGTTCATGGCAAGCCCAATCGTGGCGATCGTCATTTCCGTACTGCTTGTCCGGTCGAAGCTGATGCACAGCAACCGGACAAACGAAGATACGGACGACGCCTAGCGACCGGGACGAGCGCGTTTCAGGAACGCTGAACCGCCCTATCTCATTGTTTTGGAGCAATTCCGGACGGAAAACCGCTGAGCCGGGCGGTCGAAGTGACGGGCGCCGTTCCTCTCCCCCGTCGATCAAGGGAGAGGTGTCGAGCGAAGCTCGACGGAAAGGGGTCGACCAGCGCCGGCGTCTTTGTTTCTGGCGGGGTGATGCCTGGCCCTGATGATGAATTGTCGGCGTCGGCGTATTTAAGAACCGCCTTCCCCCACTCCGTCGCCGCTTCGCAGTGCCACCTCTCCCCCCTCCGGAGGGAGAGGAAAAGAGCCGGCGGAGGGCGGATGGGTCACAAAACGAAGGGCCGGCGGATGCCAGCCCTTCCTCGCTTCTCATCTTAAGCCGAAACTTTATTAGCCGGCTAAATGTCCTGAAATCTCGACACCTTACCGCTCGTCCTTCAGCCGCCGGCAGAGCTCGTCGAGCTGGTCCAGCGTCCGGTAGTTGACGCGAATTGTGCCGCCGCGCTCCTTGTGCTCGATCGACACGATCATGCCGATCGTGTCGGTGAGCAGCTTTTCCAGCGCCAGCGTGTCGGGGTCCTTTTCCACCGGCTCGGCCTTTTTCGCCTTGGCCGGCGTCGGACCGGCCGGCATCTGCGCCAGCGCTTCGGCCTGGCGCACCGAAAGTCCCTCCTCGACGATGCGCTTGGCGAGGCCCGCCGGATCCTCGGCCGTCACCAGCGTGCGGGCGTGCCCCGCCGACAGCGCGCCGTCGACCAGCATGTCGTGGATGACATTGGGCAGCTTCAGGAGCCGCAGTGTATTGGCGACATGGCTTCGGCTCTTGCCGATCACCTGGCCGAGGTCGGCCTGGGTGTAGCCGTGCTCGTCGATCAATTGCTGATAGCCTTGCGCTTCCTCAACCGGGTTGAGGTCGGCGCGCTGCACGTTCTCGATGATCGCCAGTTCCAGCGCCGTGCGGTCGTTGACCTCGCGCAGGATGATCGGCAGCTCGGTCAGGCCGGCGCGCTGCGCCGCCCGCCAGCGCCGCTCGCCGGCGATGATCTCGTAACGGCCGGGCTGCGTCGGCGACGGCCGCGCCACCACCGGCTGCACGACGCCGTGCTCGCGGATCGACTGTGCCAGATCGGTGAGCTCGGCATCGCCGAAATGCCGGCGCGGGTTCTTCGGATTGGGGCTGACGAATTCGATCGGCACCTTGCCGTCCGCCGCCGGGCTCTGCTTTTCCGGGATCGCCGGGCGGTCGATCTCGCCGATCAGCGCCGCCAGGCCGCGGCCAAGTCTTTTTCTCGAAAGGTCTTCACTCATAATCTGTCCAGATCGTTTCGGTATCGAATCGGCGTTTGGCCGGCATCAGGCGGCGCGCAATTTGCGCTCGCGGCGGATCACTTCGGAAGCGAGCTGCAGATAGGCCTGGCTGCCCGAGCATTTGAGGTCGTAGAGGATCGCCGGCTTGCCGTAGGAGGGCGCCTCGGAAACGCGGACATTGCGCGGGATGATCGTCTCATAGACCTTGTCGCCCATATGCGTGCGCACGTCCTGCACCACCTGGTTGGCGAGGTTGTTGCGGCCATCGTACATGGTGAGCACGATGCCCTGGATGGTGAGATCCGGGTTGATCGTGCGGCGCACCTGCTCGACCGTCTCGAGCAGCTGGCTGAGACCTTCGAGCGCGAAGAACTCGCACTGCAGCGGCACGAGAACGGAATCGGCTGCCGCCATTGAATTCAAGGTCAAAAGGTTGAGCGACGGCGGGCAGTCGATCAGCACATAGCCGAAAGGCGCCGAACGCTCGGCCGCCGCGCGCAACGCGTTGCGCAGCCGAAGCACCCGGTCCGGCGCCGAGGCGATCTCCATCTCGATGCCGAGCAAATCGAGCGTCGACGGGACGATCGAGAGGCCCGGCACCGCCGTCGGCACCGCCGCCGCTTCGAGATCGAGCTCGCCGGTCAGCACGTCGTAGGAGGAGACGGTGCGGTCCTTGCGGTCGATGCCGAGCCCGGTGCTGGCATTGCCTTGCGGATCGAGGTCGACGATCAGCACCTGTTCGCCGATCGCCGCCAGCGCCGTCGCCAGGTTGATGGCGGTCGTCGTCTTGCCGACGCCGCCCTTCTGGTTGGCTACGGTGATGATTCGAGGTCCAGTTTTCATGGGTCTATGCCAGTGATTCATTGCGGGGTCGCCGGGCGCAGATGGGTGACTTCGAGGATGACGCCATGAGGGTCGGTCAAGCTTGGATGTTCTACCAGATCGAATGCCCAGCGGTGAGTGCTTTCTTCCACCTCGGCCCGGTAATCCCGGCCTTTGTGGAAAAGCGCGCGCGCCCCTTTGGTCAGCCACGGCGCCGCTAGGTCGAGCAGCGCCGGCAAAGCCGCAAGCGCTCGCGCCGTGACGATTTCCGGTGCCGCAACAAGCGGATAGCTGTCGTCGATGCGCCGCGCGACGACTCGCGCCGGCAGCCCGAACTGGCCGACGACCGCTTGCAGGAACGACGCCTTCTTGCGGTTGCTTTCGACCAGGTCGATAGACGCGCCGTCGCGCTCGGCTAGCAGGAAGCCCAGCACCAGTCCGGGAAAGCCGCCGCCCGAACCGAGGTCGACCCAGCGTCTGGCCTCGGGCTCGATTCGGGCGAGCTGCGCGCTATCCAGTAT
>NZ_RZOS01000599.1:0-2841 GCF_004022605.1 Mesorhizobium sp. M4B.F.Ca.ET.089.01.1.1 | reverse complement strand
GCCATGTATCGCCTCCCTTGCGAACGCCGACTCTAGCCGCCGCCCCGTCTGGCGACAAGCTTGGCGCTCCCGGTCCACGCCCCCTTTGTGGATATCGAAGCCATCAAGAGACGCGTTTCGGCGACTGCAGCTCGCGCCCCATCCTGGCTGCCTGAAAGATCGTCATCAAAACCAGGACCGGCTCGCCATCGGTCGGATTGATCATCAGGGCGACGCGGCCAAGCTCGTCGCTCATGGCACAGTTCCAGTCCTTGACCGCGATCACCTTTTTCTCGGACAATTATTGCCCTCCCCTGGCGCCCTTTTGTGCCCTTCCACTGCGCACGAGCCGACTGTCGGAGAACTCCGGGATGTCTTTCAATCCGCATGATCCAGCAGTTTGGTGGTGATCGTGGCTTCGCGACGGTGTTCGGAATTGGCCCGATCGATGCCTTCCACGGTGATGGCGAACGTCCCGTTTTCGGTCCTCGCTATCCAGCCCTTTGCCTTCAGATACCAGAGATGAAAATCCAGATGCTCCCGCGGGCAGCCTGACAGGCGTTCGAGCTCGTCATCGCCAATGCCTGGATTGTTGACGTCCTGGCGGCGTCTTACATAGAGAAGTGCCAGGAGTTTCGCCTGGATCACGACATCCCGCTCAAGCCCCTTGGTATTGCTGGCTTCCTCGGTCAGCTCACGGCGCAGGCCCAAATTGTCTCTGTACTGGATGTCGTACTGCGCGCGCTTGACCGGATCCTTGAGCGTGTTGTGGGCTTCCACGATTTCGCTGAAGCGTGAATCATCGCCGGTGTCCCGATTGTCGGGATGATAGCGCATGGCAAAATAACGAAATATCCGCTCAATCGTTTCCGAGTTGGCGTTCGGGCTGATTTCAAGAAGTTCGTAGTAGTCAGTGAACATTGGTGGTGCTGCCTCGAATCTACACCACTCCCCCGCGGTCAGCTTCGCGCAACTGGTACCCACATGCAAGCTCGCTTCCCGCAAGGGACTGGCTGGCGACCAGCGCCAACTGGCGCACGGCTACCTCTGTCCCGGTTCGGGACCAAAAGCTGGCACCTGTCTTGCGTTGGAGAGATTGCCGGGACACCTCCACTGGTCCTGATCGTGGGGTCGGGTTGTCAATCTCGCCGGGCCATGGGTTGGGGTTTCATGCCCGGCGAGTCTTTCTTTCAACGGTCCAACAATGCTGAAGCTCCGCCGAAAGCCGCAACCCAACTATCCGAACAGCGATCGCTTCGGCGAGGACGGCCTGCGCCTCTATAGCGCCTACGAAGCGGCGAAGGTTCGACAGCGATTGCAACAAGGTGGGATGAAACGCATCCGGGCAGCCGCGATCGTCCTGGCCGCCATCGCCTTTGTGCTACTCGTGATCGCTTTCCAGCGGCCCGGCGGCTAAGGGCCAGGGCGCTCGCAGTTTGGGCTGGTGCCTCGATGCGCCGGTTGGCGAGCTTTTGATCTCAATGGCTATCCGGCCAAGCTCCCGGCGTCCCTGCCGGTGCTGACTCCTCGATTCAACGCTTGTAGCCGGTAGGTAGATCGGCCACTGCCAAGCGGTAGCTGCGCTCTACTGCCGAAGAATATCGGCCTTCGTTGGCCAGATTGTCCCATATGAAGAACACGGCCACGACGGCAAGGATCAATAGAACCGCTCGCATCGGAAAGCCTCCCTCATAGCGGCCCGGCACCCGCGGCGGGGTAGGCCAGTGAGGCCGGGCCTGACCGGTGGGCCTTGGTTGGGGGCGTCGCCGGCTGAGCTATTTTAGGCCATTTCATGCATCATTGCTAATTTAGTAAAATGCGGCATGTGTTGCCTGGCCATCAGTAAACCGGGGCCTGACCGTAGAGCGACTGAGCTTCCCGATCGACTCCCGGTGCGGCGAATTGGTTCGCAAGCGTCTGCTAATATGTGGATAGCCTGTCGTCGAGCCGCCGTGTTAAATTAGGCGGACATGGCGAAGCTCTTTTTAATCGCGCTCACCGTCGCTCACAGCTGGTACACCGGCTACCACGATCCGGTCACCGGTTATGAATGCTGCGACGCCAAAAAGGACTGTGGGGTCATCGCTCCGCGCTTTGTCGAGCCGTTGCCGGGTGGCGGTTTCAATGTCCGGACCGGATCCAAGTCCCGGTATTTCATCCCCAAGAACCGCGTTATAGAAAGCGAAGACAGCCAGTATCACATCTGCCTGTCCCCGCCGTTTTCTTATATTCGGTGCTTCTTTGCGCCCCGTACCGAAGCGAGCCGGGAGAGGTCGGCACTGGATCACTTCGAGTGAGTGTAATCAAGCTACAGCTAATATAGCTCGCTACGCAGCCTCACCGGGTGTAGGGTGCCTCGTCGTCCGACCTAAGGCCACGGACGACGGAGCATTCACGGAGCATAGCTATGCGTGGTTTGATCCTTGGCCTGGCTGCCCTCGTGGTCAACTCATCATTTGCGCAGGCAGCAGGCGACAGCATCGCCGGCCGGAAAGTCATGGTGCAATGCCAAATGTGCCACGGCACGGATGGCCTCGGCAAAATGTCTTACACGCCCAATATCGCCGGGCAGAAGTACGACTATCTGGTCCATGCGCTGATGGCTTACAAGGCCGGAGAGCGCAAGAGTTCAATGATGTCGCTGGTCGTCAAGAAGCTGAGCGACGAGGACATCGCCAATGCCGCGGCTTACTATGCCGCGATCAAGATTACCGTCGAAGTTCCGCCCTGATAGGGCACAGCTAGTCGCCCCTCTTGCGCAAGGCGCTTCGGTGCCTTGGAAAGCGCCGCCGAAGAAACGTCTTCGAGCTTCGCCGCGAAACTTGCTCCTTACGTGGCGGCCCAGCGGCCGGGGGTGTGGGT
>NZ_RZOS01000598.1:0-2858 GCF_004022605.1 Mesorhizobium sp. M4B.F.Ca.ET.089.01.1.1 | reverse complement strand
GCGCTTGGCAAGCTGTCCACCGGTGCCGCTTCGCTCGGCGCCGCCAAGTCGCGCATCGACACCCAGAAGAGCTTCCTGTCGAACCTCTCGGACTCGATCGACAAGGGCGTCGGCTCGCTGGTCGATGCCGACATGAACAAGGAATCGACCCGCCTGCAGGCCCTCCAGGTCCAGCAGCAGCTCGGCATCCAGGCGCTGTCGATCGCCAACGGCAATTCGCAGTCGATCCTGTCGCTCTTCCGCGGCTGATCGCCTCCTGAACTCCAGTCTTCTGCATCGGGCCGCGCCATCAGCGCGGCCCGATTTTCATTTGTGAAACCCTTGTCATTTTCCCTCGCCAAAGCATGGCTTTAACGCGCCATTAACGATGTCGCGCTAGTTATGGTTAACCATTCACTTATGACGGGCAGACCAGTTGGTCGACAGGCATGACGCCCCCGCCAAACGGGTTGACCGGCATGCGTAAGGCATGCCTGCTTTGAGAAGGGGTGTACCTTGGCAAGTATCATGACGAACGCCGCGGCGCTGACCGCGCTGCAGAGCCTCAACGCCACCAACAAGGCGCTTGAAACGACGCAGGCCCGCATCTCGACTGGCTACCGCGTCGCCACCGCTTCCGACAACGCCGCCTACTGGTCGATCGCTACCAGCATGCGTTCCGACAACAAGGCGCTGTCGGCGGTGCAGGACGCGCTCGGCCTCGGCGCCGGCAAGGTCGACACCGCCTACACCGCCATCACCGACATCAAGGACCAGGTCGACGCGATCAAGGCCAAGCTGGTCACCGCCCGCGGCGCCAGCCAGGATAACCAGCAGAAGATCGCGACCGAAATCAAGGCCATCCAGGAGCAGATCAAGTCGTCGGTCACCAATGCCAGCTATGCCGGCTCGAACCTGCTGCAGAACGACGGCCTCGTCGCCTCCGACCTGCAGATCGTTGCCTCCTACAACCGCACCGGCACCACCGTCGCCATCGACACCATCAATGTCGCGGCCGCCGACACGCAGGTTCTCGATATTGCCGGCACGGGCGGCATCGTCGGCGGCCTGCTCGCCACGACGTTCTTCGACCCGAGCGCCGCTGCAGTCACCGACACCGCCATCGATACGGCGCTGGGCAGCGTTGAAACGGCGCTTGCCAAGCTCTCGACGGGCGCGGCCTATCTCGGCGCCGCCAAGTCGCGCATCGACACCCAGAAGAGCTTCCTGTCGAACCTCTCGGACTCGATCGACAAGGGCGTTGGCGCCCTGGTCGACGCCGACATGAACAAGGAATCGACCCGCCTGCAGGCGCTGCAGGTGCAGCAGCAGCTCGGCATCCAGTCGCTGTCGATCGCCAACGGCAACTCGCAGTCGATCCTGGCCCTGTTCAAGAGCTGATATTCCGGCTGATCTTTCCATTGCATCGAAGGCCGCGCCGCAAGCGCGGCCTTTTGCGTTCCGCCTATCATCCTCGCACAAGCTTCGCGGTCTAGTGTTCCGACGGACAGTCGTGCTGGGAGCCGTTGGAACGTGCCGGAACAGATCCAGAGCATCATCTCGAATCTCAGGGCATTTGGCGTCAAGCGCCTCGCCATGCTGGGCGGCATCGCGGCGCTCGTCATGACCGTCATCGGCGTGGCCTCGATCTATCTCAACCGTCCCGCCTACGAGACGCTCTATGTCGGGCTCGAGCGCTCCGACGTGAACCAGATCGGCCTGGTGCTGGGCGAGGCCGGCATCGGCTTCGATGTCGGTGCCGACGGCACCTCCGTGCTGGTGCCGGCCGGCACCACCGCGCAGGCTCGCATGATGCTCGCCGAAAAGGGCCTGCCGACCAGCGCCAATGCCGGCTACGAGCTGTTCGACAATGTCGGCTCGCTCGGCCTGACATCCTTCATGCAGCAGATCACAAGGGTGCGCGCCCTGGAGGGCGAGATCGCGCGTACCATCCAGTCGATCGCCGGCATCAAGGCGGCGCGCGTCCACATCGTCATGTCCGAGCGTGCCAATTTCCGCCGCGACGAGCAGCAGCCCTCGGCCTCGGTGGTCATCCGTTATGCCGGCATCGATGCCGAAAAGAGCGCCATGTCGATCCGCCACCTGGTCGCCGCCGCCGTTCCCGGCCTGGCGGCCGACAAGGTGACGGTGCTCGATTCCAACGGCAACCTTCTGGCCGCCGGCGATGACCCGTCCAACACCAGCGCTGCCCGCACGCTGGGCGTCGAGCAGACGGTCGAGGCGCAGATCGGCGACAACATCCGCCGCGCGCTGACACCCTATCTCGGCCCGGACAATTTCCGCGCCAGCGTCAAGGCCGACGTCAACACCGACACCCGCCAGACCGAAGAGACGATCTTCGATCCGGAGTCCCGCGTCGAGCGCTCCGTGCAGTCGGTGCGCACCAACGAGAACAGCAATCAGAAGCAGGCCTCGACCCCGACCAGCGTCGAGCAGAACCTGCCCGAGACCCAGGCGGCCAGCACCGAGGGGCCGCAATCCACCTCGCAGAACGACCGCAAGGAGGAGATCACCAATTACGAGATCAACTCCAAGAAGATCGCTACCGTCTCCAACGGCTATTCGGTCACCAAGATGTCGGTCGCCGTCGTCGTCAATCAGCAGCGCCTGGCCACCATTCTCGGCAAGGACGCCACGCCGGAGCAGATCGCCAAGCGCGTCGCCGACATCCAGAAGATGGTGGCCTCCGCCACCGGCTTCGACGAAAAGCGCGGCGACGTCATCGACGTCTCGGCGGTCGAGTTCATCGACGGGCTCGACGGCGAGCCGATCGAGCAGCCGGGCATCCTGGCCTCGATCGGGACCTATACCGGCACGTTGATCAATGCCGGCGCCTTCATCGTCGTGGTGTTCCTGGT
>NZ_RZOS01000597.1:0-2861 GCF_004022605.1 Mesorhizobium sp. M4B.F.Ca.ET.089.01.1.1 | reverse complement strand
CCTTGGAGAACAAGTCGCCGGTATAGATCCATCCGGCTTTCAGCTTCCTCGACGTTTCGAACGGTTTGTTCCAGTAGCCTTGCATCGCCTGCGGCCCGCGCACGATCAGTTGGCCGATCTCACCGGAGGCAACGACCTCCGATGGGGCGACCTCACGCGTAGTATCGTTGACGATCACCCGGCACTCGGAGATCAGTGTCGGCTTGCCGCACGAGCCGAGCTTACGCAGCGAATCACCGGGGTGCAGCACCAGCGTCAGCGAGGCTTCCGTCATGCCGTAGCCGTTGAACACGCGAGGGCAGAATTCGGCGATTACCCGCTCCATGGTCGACGAGGAAATCGCGGCACCGCCGGTGGTGACGAGCCGGAGACTGGAAACGTCGAAATCCTTGAAGCGTGGATGGAACATCATTTCTTGGATCTGCGTCGGCACCGCGAACAGCGTGGTGATCTTTTCAGCTTCGATCGTCTGCAGCGTGCGCTCAGCTTCGTAGCGGCCCAATACGACGTTGGTGGCCCCTACCATTAGATGCGGTACAAAAAAGGCCTGCATGCCGCCGACATGATAGAGCGGAGCGATATGTAGGGCCCTATCGCCATGGGACAGGCCGTATTCCATGATACAGTTCATGGCGATCGCCACGTCGTTGGCATGAGTGTGGATGACGCCCTTGGGTCGGCCAGTCGTGCCCGAGGTGTAGACCAATGCGGAGATATCGTCGCCGTCAGGGATCGGCCGCATTTGCTCGCGATCGACCGTGGTCTCGGCCAGCGCCTCGAAATGATGATGACCTTGTGGAATGTTGGCCTGGTCGTAGGCGCAGCCGATGTAGTCGTGCACCGACCTGATCTGCGCCGCGATCTTGAGCGCGGTTTCGGTCAGGTTGCGCCCGTAGACCAGCACACGCGCGCCGGAGTCCTGCAGCATATAGGCGGCTTCGCCGGGGCTCAGTCGGAAGTTCAGCGGCACGGCGACGGCGCCGAGCAACTGGCAGGCGAAATAGGTTGTCACCGAGTTTTCCGATGTCGAGACGTAGAAGGCGACGCGATCTCCCGGCCGCACGCCCATGTCGGCGAGTGCCTGCGTGAAGCGGCGGATACGTCCCAGCCATTCGACATTGGTCCAGCGCCGATCCTCGAAGATCAGCGCGACGTCGTGCGGATAGCGGTCGACCGAAGCTTCCAGAATGCGGGCGATGTTCATCGCGGTCTATTCCCGTCAGAGATTGAGCTTGATCGAGGGCATTTCGCGAGCTGCGATCAGGTATTTGTTCATTTCGGAGGTGCCGCCGACGATCGGTAGTGCGCGGGCGTCGCGGTAGATTTGTTCGGCGCGACCGAATTGCCGGGTGATGCCATCGCCACCCAGGATTTGCACCACCCGGTCGGCGCAAAACACTGCCGTCTCGGTTGCGACAAGCTTAGCCTGGCTCGCCTCGCGCATTAGGCTTTTGCCCTCGATGCCCTCATCGTACATCCGCGCTGCGCGGTGGGTGAGCAGCTCGGCGGCGTCGATGCGCCAACTCATCTCGGCGATCATGTCCCAGATCAGCTGTTTCTGGCCCAGCTTCTGGCCGAAAACGTTGCGATGCTGGGCGTGGGCCGTCGCGATGTCGAAGGCCGAGCGCGCCACGCCGAGCCCAGAACCGCCAAGGAGGACGCGCTCGAAGTTGAAGGCGCCGAGCATGATGCGGAAGCCGCCGCCGACTTCGCCGAGCAGGTTTTCCTCGGGCACGCGCACGCCATCAAACGCGACTTCGCCGACGAGGCAGCCTCGCCGGCCCATGAAGTCGTAATTGCGCGGGAAGGACAGCCCGCTTGTGCCCGCGGGAACGGCGACCGCGGTCAAGCCTTTGTGCGGCGACACATTCGGATCGGTGATTCCCCACACGACATAAACGTCAGCCCTGGAAGCATTGGAGATATAACGCTTCAGGCCGTCAATCACCCACTCCCTCGACCGGGTGTCGAAGCGGATGTGGGTTTCCATGCCCGCGCTGTCAGAGCCAACATTCGGCTCAGTGATGCAGATCGAGCCTACGGCTTGGCCGTCGAGCAGCGGCACCAGGAAACGCCCACGGATGGCGGCGCTGGCAAAGCCATGGAGCGGAAAGGCGCAGGACAGCGCAGTGGCGACCGTCGTCTCGAAGGCGTAGTTCAGATAAGCTGCTTCCTCGGAAAGGATGGTAGCGGGGGTCAGTCCCGGTCTAGTGAGCGGACCGCCATAAAGATCGGCGAACATCAGCTTGAGATAGCCGGCGCGGCCAAGCGCCCGCACCACCGCCTTGACCGCCTCCCAGTCGGCGTCGCGCTCGATCGCCTCGCAACGCGGCGCCAATTGGCTGCGGAGGAAGGCGCGGATTTCGACCCGAAACGCCCGGTGCTCTGCGGTTAGCAGGAAATCATGCATGACGTTGGCCCGACACGTCGCCGCGGATGAAATCTGGAACTCCCAGCCGATCGATCAAGCGGGCGGTTTCGCGATGCACAAGTCCTATATTGCTGTCGCGGACGGTCGGCAGCAGGCGCCGCGCGAGCCGCACCCGATCGTAGTCGAGCACGGCGTCGATGATCTCCTCGCCATCGCCGGCGATGGCGAGTTCGACGCCGAGCGGGTCGAGGATGCGCGACCCGCCCCAGAAGGTCAGGTCGTTCTCAACGCCGACCCGATTAACCATGATCGATGGCGCGCCGTACATCATCGAATAGAAGGCCATGGTCAGCGCCCAGCCCTTCGGGTTGTCGAATTCAGCTCCGACCGCCTCGACCCCGGAGCTCACCGGGCTGATTAGCAGCGTCGCGCCGTGAAGAAACGCCAGATGGGTCAATGCCGGGTTCCACAGATCGGCGCAAATTAGCAG
>NZ_RZOS01000596.1:0-2866 GCF_004022605.1 Mesorhizobium sp. M4B.F.Ca.ET.089.01.1.1 | reverse complement strand
GGTTGAAGACGAACTTGATGTCGAAGGCCGACTTCAGCGCCGCGTTCAGCGCCGCGATCTTGTCGTCGGAAAAGCCCTTGGCCTTCAGCGAGCCGGGATTGATGCCGGGCGCCTGGTTGAGGTTGCCGTGGCCAACCGCATAGGCCTCGATCTCGGCGATCTGGCTTTCGGAATAGCCCAGCGTGCGCAGCGCTTCCGGCACGGCGCGGTTGATGATCTTGAAGTAGCCGCCGCCGGCGAGCTTCTTGAACTTCACCAGCGCGAAGTCGGGCTCGATGCCGGTGGTGTCGCAATCCATGACCAAACCGATCGTGCCGGTCGGCGCGATCACGGTTGCCTGCGCATTGCGGTAGCCGTGCTCCTCGCCGAGCTCGATGGCGCGGTCCCAGGCCGCCTTGGCGTGCTCAGCGAGCGCCTGCTGCTTCAGATCGGACGCGACCAGCGGCACCGGGTTGACGGCGAGCTTCTCGTAGCCGTCCTTGTCGCCATAGGCGGCGCGGCGGTGGTTGCGCATGACGCGCAGCATGTTCTGGGCGTTGCGGTCATAGTCCGGGAAGGCGCCGAGCTCGGCCGCCATCTCGGCCGAGGTGGCGTAGGCCGTGCCGGTCATGATCGCGGTGAGCGCGGCGCAGATGGCGCGGCCCTCGTCGGAGTCGTAGGGGATGCCCGAGGTCATCAGCAGGCCGCCGATATTGGCGTAGCCGAGGCCGAGCGTGCGGTATTCGTAGGAAAGCTTGGCGATCTCCTTCGACGGGAACTGCGCCATCATCACCGAGATTTCGAGCACGATGGTCCACAGCCGCACCGTGTGCTCGTAAGTGGCGATGTCGATCGTGCCGTCGGCATTGCGGTAGGGCAGGAGGTTGATCGAGGCGAGGTTGCAGGCCGTGTCGTCGAGGAACATGTATTCCGAGCACGGATTGGAGGCCCGGATCGCACCGGCCGAGGCGCAGGTGTGCCAATCGTTCATCGTCGTGTTGAAGTGCAGGCCGGGATCGGCCGACGCCCAGGCGGCGTAGCCGATCTTTTCCCACAGGTCGCGCGCCTTCAGCGTCTTCAGCGCCTTGCCGTCCTTGCGGGCGGTCAGCTGCCAGTCGCCATCGGCCTCGACCGCGCGCAGGAAATTGTCCTTCAGCGACACCGAATTGTTGGAGTTCTGGCCGGAGACGGTCAGGTAGGCATCCGAATCCCAGTCGGTGTCGTAGGTCTTGAACGACATCGAGGTATAGCCCTGGCGGGCGAACTGGATGACGCGGTAGATGTAGTTCTCCGGCACCGCGTCCTTCTTGGCCGCTTTGATCTCGCGCTTCAGCGCCGTGTTGATCGCCGGGTCGAAGCAGTCGTCGTCATGGCCTTCGCAATTGACGCAGGCCTTCATGATCGCTTCGAGGTGCTTCTTCACGATCTTCGAGCCGGTCACCAGTGAGGCGACCTTCTGCTCTTCATTGACCTTCCAGTCGATGAACTCTTCGATATCGGGATGGTCGACGTCGACGATGACCATCTTGGCGGCGCGGCGCGTCGTGCCGCCCGACTTGATGGCGCCCGCCGCGCGATCGCCGATCTTGAGGAAGCTCATCAGGCCGGAGGAGCGGCCGCCGCCGGACAGCTTTTCGCCTTCGCCGCGCAGCAGCGAGAAGTTGGAGCCGGTGCCTGAGCCATATTTGAACAGGCGCGCCTCGCGCACCCACAGGTCCATGATGCCGCCTTCGTTGACGAGGTCGTCCTGCACGCCCTGGATGAAGCAGGCATGCGGCTGCGGATGCTCGTAGGAGGACTTCGACTTGGTCAGCTTGCCGGTGAAGGGGTCGACATAGAAGTGACCCTGGCTCGGACCGTCGATGCCATAGGCCCAGTGCAGGCCGGTGTTGAACCATTGCGGCGAGTTCGGCGCGACGCGCTGGGTGGCCAGCATATAGGCAAGCTCGTCGCGGAAGGCGCGCGCGTCTTCCTCGGACTTGAAGTAGCCGCCCTTCCAGCCCCAGTAGGTCCAGGTGCCGGCGAGGCGGTCGAAGACCTGGCGGGCATCGATCTCGGAGCCATAGCGCTCGGCCTCGGGGAGCTTGGCGAGTTCGGCCTCGTCGGGGACAGAGCGCCACAGAAAGGAGGGGACGTCGTTCTCCTCGACCTTCTTCAGGCGCGCGGGGACGCCGGCCTTGCGGAAATACTTCTGCGCCAGGATGTCGGCGGCGACTTGGCTGAACTGCGCCGGCACGTCGATATTGTCCAGGCGGAACACCACCGAGCCATCCGGATTCTTGATCTCGGAAAGCGCCTTGCGGAATTCGATCTCCGCGTAGGCGGATTGTCCTGGCTTTGTGAAACGACGCTCGATGCGCATTGGTCCGGTCCTTTGTGTCTATATATAGCGCTTTTCCCCAGGGATTCATGCCCCGAAAGCGAAACGCGCGGTCCGCCGTTTGCCGGCATCTTGACGACGCCGGCATCTCCTTCGCAGTCGTCGCACGGCGCGTTGGCCAACTTCTTGCGAAGTGCCTCTCCAACTCGCCGACGAACCCCCTGCGGGTCCCTCAAAACTTTGAAACTTTTTCGCGATTCCCCCGATCGAGGGTTTCACACTATCTAGGGTCGAACCTGCCTGCAAACACTAAATATAGTGTTAACAGATCATTTTTTCCAGTCCGACAATTCTCCCTTTTCGCCACCCAAGCCCCACCCAATCCCAACGCTTCCGCCGGCCTCGTGAACGGGCGGAAATGTGGGCAAAACGCACAAAATCCGGGAAAAAAGACCGGCCTCTGAACTCTCCGGTCGCGCTCTCAACAGGAACGCATGGCCTATAAAAGGCGACTCGTTTTGCGCCGTCAAGGATTCGTTTACGTAGCTTTTGTGACCCCAATATCTT
>NZ_RZOS01000595.1:0-2877 GCF_004022605.1 Mesorhizobium sp. M4B.F.Ca.ET.089.01.1.1 | reverse complement strand
CCGATACATGAAACCATGATCCTGATCGCCGGGCTGGTCGCCGTGCTGTCGACGGCCAGCGTCACCGCCGGCATATTGTCGTGGCGGGCGCCGAAGCCGCTGTCGCCGACGCTCACCAACCTCACCCAGCGCATCAACGCCTGGTGGGTGATGGTGGTGGCGATCACGGTCGCCTTCTTCTTCGGCCATGCCGGCATGACCATCCTGTTCGCGCTGATCTCGTTCGCGGCACTGCGCGAATTCGTGACGCTGACGCACAGCCGGCGCAGCGACCACTGGGTGCTGCTCGGCATGTTCGCCATCATCATTCCGTTCCAGTACTGGCTGGTGTGGACGGCCTGGTACGGGCTCTTCACCATCTTCATCCCTGTCTACTGCTTCCTGCTGATGCCGGCCATCACCGCGCTCAACGGCGACACCGAGCGCTTCCTGGAGCGAGTCTCGGCGCAGCAATGGGCGATCATGATCTCGGTCTACTTCGTCAGCCACGTGCCGGCGCTGCTGACGCTGAACGTGCCGGGCTTCGAGGGCCGCAACCTGCTGCTCATCGCCTTCCTGATCATCACCGTGCAGGGCAGCGACGTGCTGCAATACATTTTCGGGAAGCTGTTCGGAAAACATCTGCTGTCGCCGAAGGTGTCGCCTTCAAAAACCTGGGAAGGGCTGGTCGGCGGGCTTGCGGCGTCGAGCCTGCTCGGAGCGCTCTTGTCCTTCCTGACGCCGTTCTCGCCGCTGCAGGCCGCCGCCGTCGCCCTCGTCGCCTGCCTGATGGGTTTCCTCGGCGGCCTGGTCGCCTCGGCCATCAAGCGCGACCAGGGCGTGAAGGACTGGGGCCATCTGATCGAGGGCCATGGCGGCATGATGGACCGCGCCGACAGTCTGGTCTTCGCCGCCCCGGTGTTCTTCCACACGGTGCGGTATTTCTGGTCGGTGTGAGGAGCCGCAAAGCCCGGTACGGCCGACACGCGCCCGCGCCCCTAGGCTAGCCGGGGCGCGGGCCGATCGGGTGTCCCCGATTACAGCACCGTAGAGGCCGGTGCTGCTGTGCGACCAGGCAATAGACGGACCGCTTGGTCTATTAAATAAGTTATAGTTCGGAGAGATCGTTCATCGGGCAGCGACGCGATGGCCACACCGCCCCCGGGATTGGCAGCGTCGGCACCGGCCTTCACCCGCCGCCGCCGGCGAGAAACCCTATCCCGAATGCCTTAGCCAATGCCGGTCGAAGATATCGAGGATGGCACGGAACTCGGCCGGCGGGACCTGGTTGGCAACGTCACTGTCGCCGATCAGGAATTGCGTGAGCTGCCGGTCGACGAGCCCGGGCTGATCGATCGACATGCCGAGCGCGGCCAGATCCTCGGCGATCGACTGGTCCGGCAGGAGGTAGCCGCCCCAGGCCGCGGCGTCGGGCGACGGGTCGCGCAGGCGGATGATGAGGATCCTGGTGATCGAGGGCTGCGGCTCCGGGCCGATGATCGAGCTGCCGCACATGTAACCGCCGAGCACGCTGCCCGGCTGCGACTGCGGGAACAGGCAGAGGAAGAACTGGGCATCGCCGCCGCTTTCCTTCAGATGCGCATAGAGGCCGCGCTTTGCCGGCGTGACCGGCCCGCCAAGCAAGAGCTGGCCCGTCGGCAAGGATTCGCGATAGGCAGCGCTCAGGCTGTGCGCGCCAGGCCCCGGCTCGATCGACAGGTTGCCCCTGATCAGCTGGCCGCGATAATAGGGCGAGAGCGCCCGCGAATAGCATGCATAGGTTCCGGCGAGCGCCAGGCCGACGCTTTTCTCGTCATGTGCGGGCGAGCCCTCGAACTGTGCGGCGGCGCGGCGTTCGAGCTCGGCTCTGTCGATGCCGTGGCGGGAGGCGATGGCAGCGGCGAACTGCGGCAGGTCGCTGTCGGCGATCCAAGCCCCCGGCTGCTCCAGGCGAAGCAGCTTCGCCCAGTCGTCATAGACAGCGTACTCGCGCGGCTGGGCGCGGCCCTGCAGCCATTTGTCGGCGCGGCCGAGATCGAACGCGGTCTTCGGATTGACGGCCCGGAACGCCGCCGCCAGCTCCTTGCGGGTGACGGTGCCGAGCAGGGCCGAGGTCAGCCGGAGTTTTTGCGCGATATGCTGTGCCATGCGGCCGCCGTCCCTGGGCCTGTTCCGTTCCGGTCGACCGGAATGGCTCGCCCCTTTTCGAGCACGGTCCCGGTCCGGGATCGTGCTCCCATGCCAGCTGCTAGCCATAACATGCGCCGGCACGTCCTCCCATTGTACTTTTCCACAAGCTAATATTCCAGGAATTCCAAAGAATTCCACGGCGTTCCGCACGCGATCCCTTTCCGGTCCAGCGCCTGGCGCTAAGCTCGCCGGCGCTAGGGGAAGGCCACGAGGAAACGCGGAATTGGCTCGGGCAGACCGCCCAACGCCTCCGCATTCAGGCAGGGAGGAACCGACATGAAGCTCGTTCTGTCAGCGCTGCTCGTCGTGCTTGCGCTGGCGCAGGCCGCGGAAGCCAAGAAGAAAGTCCCGGTGGCGAAGGACGACGCGAAGGTCGAGGCGACCCGGCCGCCGCTGGACAACACGGCCACAGGCGGGATCACGCCTGCCGGCGCCAAGCCGGCGACGACCAACCAGGACGGCTACAATTCGATCTATCCGCCAGCAATCTATCTGCACTTCTAGCCCTTGGCGGGGCGGCAGTGGCGCGGGGATCAACGATCCTCGCGCCACTGCGTGACGCAAACTCCCGAGGGGCTCGCTCTCGCCGACCCGAGGCAACCGCGCCCTCAGCCGGCGACCGCGGCCGCCGCCTTCTTGCGCGCGGGCTGACGGCGGGGCGGGCGGCGCTTGGCGGCGAGCTTGAGGACCACCGGCGGTTCGCCGGAC
>NZ_RZOS01000594.1:0-2879 GCF_004022605.1 Mesorhizobium sp. M4B.F.Ca.ET.089.01.1.1 | reverse complement strand
ATGCTGATGATGGCAGCGGGGATGGGCTTCAGCGAGACGGTGCTGGTGACGGAAAAAGGCCCGGAACGCCTGACCACCATGGAGCGCAAGCTCTTCTCGCGTACCTAAGCACCCCATTCAAGATGGCAAAGCACATGCGACCAGTCATAGGAATCGTCAGCAATTTCGACGTGGAAAAGGATGGTTACTTCTGTCTCGTCCACTATGTAAGCGCAATCGAGAAAGCCGGCGCTGTTCCGCAGGAGCCAACATGAAATACGACAAATCGATTTTTCAGACTAAGCTCCGGGCTCGCGCGTTCTGGGCCACGAGGCGAACACCATCGAGGTGCTCGTCCATCGCGGCCACAATCGACTCCGTGGCCCAGATGCTCAACCCATCGATGAAGAAGCTACTGCTTCAACAACACACTCACAAACGTCGTTCGAAGGGGCTCTCGTCTGGACATTCCTCCGACCTGCCAGCATCCCGAATCGCCAGTCCCCACGAGTGGTAATCTGGAGGCTTCTGTGGGGACCGCAATGCGTCGAGAGCTAAGAGCGCTGGCCAAGCGCTGTGCCATCAATCAGGAGGGCGGGGCGATGCGCTCGGGCCCGCGCGGTTCTGCAGGCGGGAGAACATGATCAGACTAGCCATCAACGTGCAACTCGGTCTGGACGCGCCGAGCAAGATGTAGGAAGTGGGCAGACAGGGCGCTCTCGCTTGCAAATAGCCGGCAAGAGCTGGACCGATGGGGCGAGTCCATAGTGCCGGAGGTGCGTGGCCATTGCCGCGGCGATCGGGGCCAGCACAGCTCTCTGGCGCCGCTCGGAGGAGGCAACGGGCTGCAGATTCTATTCGCCAGCAGGGGTCGGAAAAGGCGTGATCGACCAATGGATCAAGTCAACGGCACGCTGAAGTATCGCCTCGGTTCCAGCACGGCTGGGGGAAGCGGCCATGACATATCCGATAGAGTCTCGGTAATCTCCCTTCCTTATGATCGACGTCTTGGGTTTTGCGTACAACTTAACCTCGGTGACACCTGGTATAGCACCCGCGCGACCGTCTCCGTCGATCCAATCGAGGATGCCATCGCGATCAGGAAGTAGAGCCCGCCATGCTGCGACATTCGAATGCCGTCTGCGCAAATTCCATTCGTCGCCGATGACAAGCTTGATGTGCTCGCTGATGAGATCGATGCCGTAAGCCAGCTGAACCGAGAGAGTGCCGCCAGCCATACGGGGATTGACTTCAATGACGACTGGGCCACGCTTCGTCCACCGGAGCTCAATGTTCGTTGGCCCCCAGCCAAGGTCGAGAGCCCGCAAACAGCGCAACGAAAGATCGGCGATACGCCTATGCTCGTCATCACTCAGCGGGGCTGGGCAGATGCACTGATGAAAGACGAAATGCGGTGGCGGGCTGAAGTCAGCAGCGGCAATCCCAATGACCTCATTTCCCATTATATGAGTGCAATAATAGGGGCCTTGTGCGAATTCTTCGACCAGGATTGGGGAAGACTGCGTGAGGTCCCCGCCCAACAGATGGTTCGTGTGTTCGGCCACCTCTTCGACATTGCGGCACAAGCGGACACCGATGCTGCCGCTGCCGATGGCTGGCTTAAGAACTACCGGCAGCCCGACCTCCGCTGCAAAGCTTTGAACCTCCGTCGCATTCGCTGCCAAGCGATAAGCAGGCATTGGAACATCGGCCTCCGCGAGGAGCTGACGTTGAGTGTACTTGTCGCAGCATCTTTCAATGGATATGGGGTCCGGCCCCGGCAGATCGAAATGCTGGCAGAGCTTGCCAACTGTCGCAGAGACTGACTCGTCACTGCCCGCAAAGCCCGTAATGCCAGCAATGTCATACCTCACGTTTAACCGGGAACATTCGCGGATCAGCGCATCAAGATTGCCTGAATCGACTTGGATTGCCTCAAGCTTTTCGGCCGCAAGATAATCGTATTGAGTTGGGTCGGCCGACAGGGTAATTGGACAAAGGCCAAGACGCTGAGCCGCTCGGACGTAGAGCGGACCATTGGCCCTATGACCTTCAATCAGGATGAGCGCTCTCTGTTCCATTGGCGATGACCTCCATTGCGTGCTGTGCGGCGGTCTCAGCGTAAACAGGCTTCAGCTTTGTAGCCGTGCGACCCCGGACACGTACTAAGTACCAGCGTCAGCGACCTGCAGTCGCAAAGGTTCTGTAAATTTGTTTGAAGGACCTGTTATAGCCGTTCGACTTGCCGGCGGTGTGGCACGGGGACCCTCAACGAAGTTCGGGGGCTTGCGATGTTCAAGGGCGTCGGTTTCAATTAGTGGGTCTTGCTTAGTGTGTGCGCTGGCCCCCAATCTGTAGTTTGAACCTGCGTGGTCGGGAAATGGCCGCGAGGCACCGCTACCGACCAAACGACCATCCAGCCTTGAGCCGCTGGGCTCTTTGCTGGAACTTTCAATCGACGCAAGCGCAACCTGAGCGACAAATGGCATATTGATAACACCTTCAATGCCTATGCCGGGTCAGCCAACAGCGTCGGGTGACCCGGTCGAGTTCTTCAATAACATCGAGATCATTTCCACGCTTGCAATCGCCACCGGCTGACTGAGTCAGTGGTGCGGTTGAGCATCGTTATCCAGCTACAGCAGTTCGCGGGTGTCTAATGGCCGCGGCCATCAGCAGCCGACAGACACCCCGCGCAGTCTGTAAAGCCGACTTTTCGAGACCACTTGCGCAGCAAGGAAGTCCTCTGATCCGGGTGAACGACGTCCTGGAATGAAGCGGCGGGAATGGAAGGCGAATGGAGGAGCGCGTTGGCATCCGCGCTTGTCGGGCTCGACCGGCGGCTTAGCGATGCAGCAGCATCCGGGATGCTCGCGAGGCACTCCGCGACAAAGTTCTCA
>NZ_RZOS01000593.1:0-2883 GCF_004022605.1 Mesorhizobium sp. M4B.F.Ca.ET.089.01.1.1 | reverse complement strand
GTCTTCATCACATGGGTATGGGTGTTCGAGCCATGGTCGAACGGGTTGATGCCGTCGCGCACGCCGTCCTCGTTGACGTGCACCAGGAGGTCGAAGCCGAGTTTCTGCGCCATCTGGTCGCGAAAGGCGATCATCTCGCGGAACTTCCAGGTGGTGTCGACGTGCAGGAAGGGAAAAGGCGGCTTGGCCGGGAAGAAGGCCTTCATCGCCAGGTGCATCAGCACGGAAGAATCCTTGCCGACCGAATAGAGCATGACGGGCTTGGAGAAGGAGGCCGCCACCTCGCGGAAGATGTGGATGGATTCGGCCTCGAGCCGCTGCAGGTGCGTAAGGGCGATATTCATGGACTGTGAGCGTTCTCTCGTGCCATCCAGACCTTGCATCAACGGATCAGGCACCGTTTCGTAGAAACAGCCCGGTTCAAGCTTTGCTTCTGGACATTCGTGCCGGCGTTCTAGCAGATCGCGATTGCGGGGAACAATGCCAGACGCGCCCGCCAGACGGCCAATCCGGAATGAATTTTCCACGATCGGTGCGTATGTGGGAAAATCCTGCCCTACCGCCTGATGCATGACAAAGAACGGAGAAACTATTGCCTTTCGGGTGACCGCAGCCAGCCCGGCAGCGCGAGGTTCCCGCTCACGCGGATGCGGGCCGGGCTGCCGATTTGTGATGAGCCCTCCAGCGGCCGCACTATCGGGAATCGGACCCAGCCGCTATACCGGCCACAAATGCTACCCGCGCGCCGTGGCACCAGATAGGCTTCGAAGGTGATCGCGTCGCCGTCGCGGACCAACACGGCGTCCCAACGACCCCCAGACATTGCGAAACAGAGCATTGAACCCGCTTTTATCCATCAGACGGCACCTCACGCCCGCGCAGATCAACGTCTACTTCTCGATCCTTTGCTTCTTTTGTCCGCCGGTGCTGGGTTCGGCCGTGAGTTTCGTGTTCAACGGCGGCGGCCTTTGGTCGGTGCTTCTGCTCGCCCTGAGGCGGCGGCGCTTCAATTTCGACCCGCCGATGCTCGCCATGACGGTCGCGATCTATGCCTATTGCGCGGCATATCTGCTGGCGTCGGTCGTCAACAACGCGCTCCGGGCCGATGCGCCGCATCTCCTGGCGCTGGTCACCTTCCTGCTCTTCCCGATCTCCTACTCGACCTGGAGCATCACCGCCAAGGCGACGCTTGCCCGCATCGTCGTGGTGGCCAGCATGGCGGCATGTTTCGGCGCCCTCGTGCTGGCCGTGGCGCAGTATTACTGGCTAGGCATGCGGGCCGAGGGCGGAGCCGGAAACGCCATCCCATTCGCCACGGTCACCTGCCTCGGCGTCATGATGTGTCTGGCCGGCGCGCTTTCGGGCATTGAGCGACCCAAGGGCCTGCTGCTCCTGGCGGCCGTGACCGGCATCATCGCGATCCTCTATTCGGGCACACGCATCATCTGGGTGGCCGTGCCGGTATCGGTCCTCGCCGTGCTTCTGATCAACCGGCGCAAGCTGGAGGAGGCAAGTCTCGTGCGTCTCTTGCTGATCGCCGCCGCGATGTCGCTGGTGATCGGCATTCTCGGTTTCCACATCGTGTCGGAACGTGCGGATTTCCTATTCAGCGACTGGGACGCGCTTGCCAAGGGCGACCATTCGACGGCGACGGGACTGCGCGTGGCCCTGTGGCAAATCGGGCTCGATGCGTTCCGGGACGCTCCGATTTTCGGCCATGGCATCGCCGCCAGCCAGGCGCTGATGAAACAAGGTTTTCACGACCAGTTCGGCATGGCCGCGGGCTTCAGCCATTTCCACAACGGTTTCCTGACCGCGCTGGTGCAGGCCGGCTTGGCCGGGGCCATCACGCTGGCGGCGATCTTCGTGGTCGCGGCGTGGAACGCGGCAAGGGTCCTGCGCGCCAGCGCCGATCCGCTGGAGCGCTTCGGCGCAACGATGGTCGCCGTCACGGTGATCGTCTACCTGATCGGCGGAATGACCGGCATCCTGCTCGGCCACGATATCCTTGATTCGACATTCATGGTCTTCGTGGTCGCCGGGACCTACCTCGCATCGGGACGCCAGCAGGAGCTGCCGCGGGAGCTGGCGGCGGCGGCTCCGGCCGCCTGACCACGGGGATGCGCAAACCCGGGGTAACGCCATGAAAGTGCTGGTCACAGGCGCGACGGGACTCGTCGGACGCCAGGTCGTGAATCGACTGCGCGATGCTGGGCTCGAGGTGCGGATCGCCTCGCGTCACCCGGAACGGCTGGGGCGGACAAGCGACGCGGTTCTGCTGCCCGGCTTCGATGCCCCGGCCGATGCGTTCCTGGCGGTGATGCAGGATGTGACGCATGTCGTTCACTGCGCGGCGCTGAACAATGACCGCGACGCCAGCGAGCACGACTATCTGGCGGTGAACGGAGCGCTGACTGGGCAGCTTGCGGGTGCCGCGGCGACGCTGGCAAGCGGACGCTTCCTCTACCTGTCGTCGATCCGGGCGGTGGTCGGTCCCGGCTTCAGCGGCACCATCGATGAGGAGACGCCCCCTGCCCCGCAAGACGCCTATGGCAGCTCGAAGCGCGAAGGCGAGATCAGGAAGCTCGATGCCTATCGATCGGCCGGCCGTTCCGACGCCGCGGTGCTGCGCCTGCCGCCGGTTCATGGCGAGGGCATGAAGGGGAACCTGGCAACGCTGATGCGGCTCGCCGATACCGCCCTGCCGCTGCCGACAGGAGCCCTGACCGGGATCCGCTCGCTGATTTCGTCCGACGCGGTGGCCGGCGCGGTGCTGCAGCTTTTGACCAAGCCGGCGGCGCTTCAGCCCATTTATGTCGCCGGCGACCGCCCGCCCGCCACTATTTCCGAGATCGTCGCCGCCTTTCGGCGCGGCTTCGGCAG
>NZ_RZOS01000592.1:0-2893 GCF_004022605.1 Mesorhizobium sp. M4B.F.Ca.ET.089.01.1.1 | reverse complement strand
CGGCAGGAGCGATGTCGACACGCTTGCCGCCGCCTGGGAGCGCGCCGCGCACGCCACACCGCACGGCAAGCCGATCCTGCTGGAGAACGATCCTGGGCCTAGCGCAGGCCGTGGCGGGCCGGGTGTGTAGGCATACTGATTGAAATCGGCATCTGTTCTCTTTACGTTCTCATTGTCGCCTGATAGCCTGCCGAGCCAGTGGTGGGTAACGGCCGCCGCCGCTGACAGTAGTTGTCGGCAGCCGATCTTGTCTTTCGCTTGCGAATCCGGTCTTTCCAGCTGATGGAATTCTCTCCCCAACAGGATGAGGCGTTGAAGGCAGTCGCGCGCTGGCTGAAAGACGGCCGGCCGCAGATTTTCCGGCTGTTCGGCTATGCCGGCACCGGCAAGACGACGCTGGCGCGCTATTTCGCCGAGCATGTCGACGGCCAGGTGCAGTTCGCCGCCTTCACCGGCAAGGCGGCGCAGGTGCTGCGCTCCAAGGGCGCGGTCAACGCCCGCACCATCCATTCGCTGATCTACAGGCCGAAGGGCGAGGAATCGGTCTCGGACGAGGTGACCGGCAAGACCTCGATCTCGCCGACCTTCTCGCTCAATCGGCAAAGCCCGATCGCGCGCGCCAAGCTGGTCGTCATCGACGAGTGCTCGATGGTCGACGAGCAGCTTGGCCGCGACCTGATGAGCTTCGGGACGCCGATCCTGGTGCTCGGCGATCCGGCGCAGCTGCCGCCGATCTCGGGCGGCGGCTTCTTCACCGAACATGAGCCGGACGTGCTGCTCACCGAGATCCATCGCCAGGCGCGCGACAATCCGATCATCCGGCTGGCGCTCGACGTGCGCGAGGGCCGCGAATTCATGCGCGGTGACTACGGCTCGGCGCAGGTCATCGGCAAGGAAGACGTCAACCAGGAGCTGGTGCTGAAGGCGGATCAGGTGCTGGTCGGCACCAACCGCACGCGGCGGCGCTATAACCAGCGGCTGCGCGAGTTGAAGGGGTTCAATGCCGATTTCCCGCAGGCCGGCGACAAGCTGGTCTGCCTGCGCAACGACCCCGCCAAGGGCCTGCTCAACGGCTCGCTATGGAAGGTGATGACCTCGTCGCGCGAGACGGTGAAGCCCGGCATCAACCTGCTGGTCTCGCCGGAAGAGGACGATCCGGACCGCGGCGTCGCCAAGATCAAGCTGCTCAAGGCGGCGTTCGAGGACCCCGACGCCGAGATCCCCTGGCAGCAGAAGAAACGTTTCGACGATTTCGACTATGGCTATGCGCTGACTGTGCACAAGGCGCAGGGCTCGCAATGGAACGACGTCGTGCTGTTCGACGAAAGCTGGGCGTTCAAGGAAACCCGCCAGCGCTGGCTCTACACCGCGATCACGCGCGCGGCCGAGCGGCTGACCGTGGTCAGATAGGCCGATCCGGCCTCACCGACGCTCGACGGGCCTGGCGCCGAGCCAGCGCCAGGCATCCGCCTCGTCTTGCGCTTCGAAATGCCGGAGCTCGAAGGGCAGGGGCGCGGCGAAGAAGCCTTGCGCGTAAGGCACCCAGTCGGGCTTGCCGACCGCAGCGCAGCGGCGGACATGCTCGAGCGCGTGGGCCGTGCCCTGCTTGACGGTTTCATCCGACACATCGGCCCAGTCGACGCCCTCGTGGTCCACCATGCGCACCAGCACGTCGATCTTGGCGTGCAGCGCATAGGCCGCCTCGAGCAGGCCGAACAGGTTTTCCGCATCGGCTGGCGTGACATGGCCGACCACATCGACGGCGAACAGGGTGTCGCGGTCGGTGTCGACGCGCCGGATTGCCGGAACGGACTCGAGGAAGTTCACGGGCACTTTCCTCCTGCTCAATCTCGGGTCGTACCCCTGGAACACCCGAAACCCTCTGTCTGTTCCCGTCAAAGACGCTATAGATGCGCGCAATTCAAACGCGGCGGCGCCCAATCGGGCGCCCAGAGGAGCCCGAGCCGAAGCCATGCCCGCCAAGCTTTCCGTCAACCTCAACGCCATCGCCATGCTGCGCAACCGCCGCGACCTGCCCTGGCCGAGCGTCATCGGGCTCGGGCGTATCGCGCTTGCGGCGGGCGCGCATGGACTGACCGTGCATCCGCGGCCCGACGAGCGGCACACGCGGCGCACGGACCTGCCCGAGATCAGGGCGCTGATCGACGACGAGTTCCCGAAGGCGGAATTCAACATCGAAGGCCACCCCACCGAGGAATTCCTGGCGCTTGTCGAAAAGCACCAGCCCGACCAGGTGACGCTGGTGCCGGACGATCCGAGCCAGGCAACATCGGACCATGGCTGGAACTTCATCGCCGACGCGGCGTTCCTCACTCCGATCGTCAAGCGACTGAAGAAAGGCGGCTTCCGCGTGTCCCTGTTCTCCGATCCGGATCCGGGCGGCATCAATGCCGCGCGCGACACCGGCGCCGACCGTATCGAGCTCTACACAGGTCCCTACGGTAGCTGCCATTCCGATTCCGCCAAGGCGGACAAGGAGCTGGAAAGATTGGGAAAAACCGCGGATGCGGCATTTGCCGCCGGGCTGCAGGTCAATGCCGGGCACGACCTCACTGTGGCCAATCTGCCGGCGCTGGCCAGGCGCATTCCGGCATTGGCGGAAGTGTCGATCGGACACGGGTTGACAGCCGATGCGTTGGAGTATGGCATGGCCGGCACGGTGGGACGGTTTCTCGGAGCTTGCGGTTGGTAGGAAGGCGAGCCCCGCGTTGCCGACATGGAAGCCATAACGTGACGGCACTTGATATTGCATCGCAGCAAGCGTAGAGCACCGCGCGTTTATCGGAGTGTCGTTTATGGCCCTTGCCAACACTGGTAGTGAGGCAGAACCCGTCGACCAATCGAGCCATCCCGAAATCGAGCAGCACAGCAC
>NZ_RZOS01000591.1:0-2907 GCF_004022605.1 Mesorhizobium sp. M4B.F.Ca.ET.089.01.1.1 | reverse complement strand
GTTCCTGGACCGCACGACGCCGAGCTACACGGCGCTGATCGACCGCGACGGCGAGCTGATAGTCGGCTTTGCCGACATGGCGCTCTACGACCTCGCCTTCCCCAAGCAGATCCGCCGCGCCAAGGTGCGCGAGGCGATCGCTTCCGCCGATGCCCTCCTATGCGACGCGAACCTGCCGTCCGCGGCGCTGGAACGGCTGGTGGCGCAAGCCGCCGGCAAGCCGGTCTTCGCCATCGCCATCTCGCCAGCCAAGGTGGTGCGGCTGGCGCCGGTGCTGGGCAGCCTTGCCGTGCTGTTCATGAACCGGCGCGAGGCCGGCGCCCTCGCCGGCCTAGGCGACGATGCGAATGGCCACGATCTGGTCGGCGCGCCGGTGCTCGGCTTCGACGGCGAGGGCCTGTTCTCCATCGCCCCGCCCGCCCCGCGTAGGATCGCCGACGTCACCGGCGCGGGCGATGCGCTGACCGGCGCGACGGTCGCCGCTCTGCTCAATGGCCTGCCGCTGCGCGCGGCCCTGCGCGAAGGCATTGCCGCCTCCATCCTGGCCATCGAAAGCACCGAGGCGGTGCCCGCCTTCAGCGCTGCCAACTTTGCGCAAATGCTGGCCCTTGTGCCGGGGGCGCTGGAAGTGGCATGAGGGCGGCCGGAGCGCCGCACGCTCCGGATTGGAGACCATCATGACGCCCGAAACCGCCCGCCCCTTCATCGACATCCCCCCGCCGGTGGCGGAGGCGCTCGCCGCCGGGCGGCCGGTGGTGGCGCTGGAAAGCACCATCATCACCCATGGCATGCCCTATCCGGACAATGGCGCCATGGCTGCCAATGTCGAGAAGATCATCCTGGACAATGGCGTGGTACCGGCAACGATCGCGGTGGTCGCCGGCCGCATCAAGATCGGCCTCTCCGACGGCGAGCGCGAATCGCTGGCGATGACCGGCGACGCCATGAAACTGTCGCGCGCCGATATCGGCTTTGCCGTCGCGCAAGCGCGCACCGGCGGCACCACCGTCGCCGCGACGATGATCGCCGCGCATATGGCCGGGATAAAGGTGTTCGCCACCGGCGGCATCGGCGGCGTGCACAAGGGCGCTGAAAAGAGCTTCGACATCTCGGCCGACCTCGACGAGCTGGCGCGGACGCCAGTCATCGTGGTGTCGGCCGGCGCCAAGGCAATCCTCGACATCGAAAAGACGCTGGAAGTGCTGGAGACGCGCGGCGTGCCGGTCGTCGGCCATGGCTGCGAGACGATGCCTGCGTTCTGGTCCAGGCATTCGCCGTTCCGCGCCCCGCTCACCTTGCATGTGCCGGAGGACATTGCGCATTTCTACCGGACGCGGCAGGCGCTGGGCCTCGGCGGCGGCATACTGATCGCCAACCCGGTGCCGGAGAACGCGGAGATCCCGGCCAAGGAGATGGACGGCTACATCCAGGCGGCGCAGAAGGCGGCGGAGGCGCTCAGCGTCAGCGGCAAGGCGGTGACGCCGTTCCTGCTGTCGAAAATCCTCGAACTGACCGGCGGCCGCAGCCTCAAGACCAACATCGCTCTGGTCGAGAACAATGCGCGGCTGGCGGCCAGGATCGCCAAGGCGCTGTAGCGTCTACTTTCCCGCCCGCAGCCCCGCCTCATAGGCGCGGCGCGCCCAGACCGCCATCTCGTCGGGGTCGTCGAAGGCGCTGTCGGGAATACTCCAATAGGGCATCGCAACCAGCTTGCCATGCCTGGAGCCGGTGTAGGTCCACTGCTGGCAGCCGGCGGCCTCGAAATCGGGCACGCTTTGCTCGTCGGCCTTCAGCTTCAGCTCGCCGCGCAGCACGATGGCGACGATGACGCCGTCGCAATAGATGCCCTTGCCGCCGAACAGTTTTCTGATGCTGATCGGGCCGAGGCTGTCGAACAACTCCTCTATGCGTTCATTGTCCATGCTGCGATCATGGCATCGCGGCCTGATCCTGTCATCGCCGCAACCAAAACCATGCTGACAAGTTGAGGACCAGCCACGGGAGTTTGCCATGCCGCTGCTGCTGAAAGGATCCTGCCGGTGCAATGCCGTCCGCTTCGAAGTGGAAAGCCACACGCCGGTACCGTTCATGCTCTGCTACTGCTCGATCTGCCGCAAGCAGCAGGGCGGCGGCGGTTTCGCCATCAATCTCGGCGCCGACTACGAGACGCTGAACATCAGGGGCAAGCGCAGCCTCGGCGTCTACCAGGCCGAGATCGAGGATGACGAGCATCCGCATTGCGAGGTTTCTACCGGCGAGCGCAATTTCTGCCGCAAATGCGGTTCGGCCCTCTGGCTCTACGACCCGACCTGGCCGGATCTGGTGCATCCCTTCGCCTCGGCGATCGACAGCGAGCTGCCGGTACCGCCGGAAAAGGTGCATCTGATGCTGAAATACAAGGCGAACTGGGTCGAGCCGGTGGTCGGCAGGAACGACAAGGTGTTCGACGTCTATCCCGAAGAATCGATTGCCGAGTGGCACAAGCGCACGGGCATGTGGGTGGACTAGGAAGAGGCATTGCCTATCCGACAGGAGGCAACAATGAACCTGACTACGCACAAGAAATTCAAAGGCGACCGGCTGATGCCGTGGGGCAAGGGCACCGTCGTCACCGACGCCAAAGGCTATGTTTTTCTGTGCGGCAACACGGCCACGGTCGACGACTACGATCCGTCGAAACACCAGGGCGGCGCCATTGGCGACCCTGCCGCGCAATGGCGCGCAATCCTTGCCAACATCAAGTCCGATCTGGAGGAACTGGGCAGTTCGCTCGATCATCTGGTCAAGGTGACGTTTTACGTCAAGGGACCGTTTCCGACCGGCGGCGTCCTCAGCTCACCCAATTTCCGCATGGACGTGATGGACGAATTTTTCGCCGAACATTGCCCGAAGCACTGCAGCTACAAC
>NZ_RZOS01000590.1:0-2925 GCF_004022605.1 Mesorhizobium sp. M4B.F.Ca.ET.089.01.1.1 | reverse complement strand
AGATCCTGGACAACAAGGGCGCCACCTTCGGCTACAACGCCCAGACCGGCGAATATGGCGACATGATCGCCATGGGCATCGTCGACCCGGTCAAGGTCGTTCGCACCGCCCTGCAGGACGCGGCCTCAGTCGCCGGCCTCTTGGTCACCACCGAAGCCATGATCGCCGAGGCTCCGAAGAAGGAGTCGGCCGGCGGCATGCCCGGTGGCATGCCCGGCGGCGGCATGGGCGGCATGGGCGGCATGGACTTCTAAGAAGTCCATAAAGCACGCCCATCAACTAACAATGCTCAAGCCCGCAAGCGGGCTTGAGTGGCGGCATGGATTTCTAATCCAGCCTCTCTCGCGAAGCATACGGAAAGGGCGCCGAAAGGCGCCCTTTCCGTTGTCGCTTAACGCTGCGTCAGCGAAGGCCTTGCGGCTCTAAGTCCTGCCCGCTGACTCTTTCCTGAGCAAATTGTCAACCAAATCAGCTATTTCGATCAAGGCTCGTGAACCGAGCCGGAAATTGTAGGACAATAAATTTTAACACATTCACGGTTACTAAAGAACGGAGCACCGCCAGGTTGCTCGAGATTGCAGCGTTCTTCAGGTCAGCCTCATGCAGATTTTCCGGCGGTTTTCGCGTAGCCGCGATGGCAACGTCCTCATCATCTCGGCCCTGGTGCTGCCGCTGCTCATCGGCATGGCTGCGCTGGTCACCGAATATGGCGGAGCCTTGGTCGAGCGCTCCGACAACCAGCGCATCGCCGACCTCTCGGCCTTTGCCGGCGCGCTTGCCTACAACGCTACGAAGTCCACCGATCAGATGAAGGCGACGGCGGTCAATGTCGCCGTCCTCAACGGAGTGCCTGCGGCCGACGTGCAGGCCTCGCTGGTGACGTCGCCGAAGACTAGCGGCATGAAAGCTGTTTCGGTGACGATAAACACGCCGAAATCGCTGATCCTGGCCCGGGTGCTGCAGGACCGCCAACAGTTGAACATCCACGCCAACTCGATCGCAGAAGTCGGTGCGGCGGCGTCGACACCCGGCTGCATGCTGGCGCTCGACGGCACCCAGACCGGCATCACGCTTTCCGGCGGCACCAAGATCAGCGCGCCGAAATGCACGGTCTCGTCGAACAACACAGTGACGGTGCCTTGCGGCACGACCATCTCGGCGATCGGCGTCAACTACAATTCGACGACGGCACCAAGCCAGCCCTGCAGCGGCATCACCGGCACGATCTCCAAGAAGTACACCGCCGATCCGCTGGCCGGCAACACGGCCGTCGCCGCCGCCGTTGCCCGTATCACAACCGTGGCCGCGCTTTCGACGACGACCGCGCCGACGGCGCCGACCACCCCCACCGGCAGCGATATCGCTTTCGCATGGAACCAGAGCTCGACGCAGAGCCAGGCAACCACGCTCGGCTGCACGGCCAGCTGGGCATCGGCGACCTCGACCTGGACGCTGAATTGCGGCAGCAAGACCACGGTCAACTTGGGCACCATCACCATCGGCGGCGGCATCAACCTCAATTTCGCCACCAGTGGTGCTGCGAGCACCGTCTACAACATCGCCGGCGACCTCACGACCAGCGCCACGACCAAATTCGGCCCCGGCACCTACAATTTCGCCAAGACACTGACCACGGCCGGAACCACGACCTTCGGCGCCGGAACCTTCAACTTCACCAAGGGCCTGACGACCGGCGGCGGCGCCACCACGACGTTCGGCGCCGGCACCTTCAAGATCGGCATCAGCGACAACACCTGCGGCGGCACCGCGCGTGTCAGCCTCTGCAACACCAGCACGCTCACCTTTGGCGGGCCGAGCACGTTCGAGCTGCCCGGTGGCTTCAACAACACCGGCGGCGCGACGCTGACCTTCGGCTCCGGCACCGCCAACAGCTACAAGATCGGCCCCGGCAGCAATGGCGATGCCATCACGCTCGGCGGCGGTTCCAAGACTATCCTGGCCGACGCCACCAGTTCGGGCGTGTTCCAGGTGGTCGGCAATGTGAACGGCGGCGGTGGCGGCAGCTGCTTTGTCGTGCCGGCCACGGCGCAGCACGACATCGAAGGCAACTTCATCGGCTCGGGCGCCATCCTGCTCGGCGCCGGCATCTACACGGTGGACGGCTATTTCGCGCTCGGCGGCAGCGGAGGCGGCAGCGCCAGCTGCGGCGGCTCGACGATCAGCATCAGCGGCACCGATGTGACGCTGGTGCTGTCGGGCAAGGCCAAATCGAGCTCGGGAAGCTGCAACGGCTATGTCTTCTGCGTGGCGGCCGGCTACAGCAACATCGTGCTCACCGCGCCGCAGACCGGCGCCACGGCCAAGCTCGCCGTGATCGGGCCGACCTCGACCTTGGTCACCGCCGGCGCCACCTTCGCCGAAGGCGGCTCCAATGCGCAGATCTCCGGCGCCTTCTATTTCCCCTATGGCCCGATCATCATGAACGGCGGCTCCAGCGTGCTCGGCTCGGCCACCGACGCCACCAAATGCCTGCAGATGATCGGCTCGCGCATCACGCTGTCGGGCGGCACGGCCGCTGCGAGCGAATGCATCGCCGCCACGAGCGCCTCCACCGCGAGCAAAGTGAGCTTGGTCCAGTGATGATTTCAAACATCCTTCGCCGCCTGCCGCGCTTGTTGCGCGGCTCGGCCCTCGCCCGCTCCCTCTGCCGCGATCGATCCGGCGTCTCGGCGGTCGAGTTCGCGCTGGTCAGCCCGGTGCTGATCACCATCCTAGCCGGGACCGTCGATATCGGCGCTTCGCTCAAGGCAAAATTCGATCTGACCTCGGCGATCTCGGCCGGCTCCAATTATGCCCTGCTCGGCGCCGACAAGGTGACCTCGACCGGCGGCGCCACGCTCGCCGCCAACATCATGGCGGTGGTGACCAGCGGCCTCAGCGGCACC
Source organism: Mesorhizobium sp. M4B.F.Ca.ET.089.01.1.1 (assembly GCF_004022605.1). Classification (NCBI taxonomy): domain Bacteria; kingdom Pseudomonadati; phylum Pseudomonadota; class Alphaproteobacteria; order Hyphomicrobiales; family Phyllobacteriaceae; genus Mesorhizobium; species Mesorhizobium sp. M4B.F.Ca.ET.089.01.1.1. The sequence continues at coordinate 19 of NZ_RZOS01000590.1, read as the reverse complement.
GGCGGCACCATCAAGGTGG